>JAAYWH010000086.1 GCA_012516785.1 Methanomicrobiales archaeon | reverse complement strand
TGACAATCTTCCCGTCCTTGACGGCAACATCCGCCTTGTCTCCCTTGATCCCCTGGACCGGGTCAAACACATACCCGTTCCTGATCAGGTACTCGGTGGCAGTCATCAGGCTACCCCCATCAGTTCGCCAAGCCGCTTGTTGACACGGGTCAGGAACTCGTAATCGCTCAGCATGCCCTCCGGAGGATCAACAACCTTCCTGGCGTCGATCGGCACGTTGTCCATCCGGTAACAGTTCCCGCCCGCTTCAATTGCGTTTATCGCAACAGGAACATGGAGTTTTGAGATTGCACTTGTCGGATTGATGTCCGGGACTACGGCAACCGATGGGATCTTTGCAATCTCCTGGACGGAGGATATCGGGAAGTGCGAGCCGGGATCCGAGGCTACTACAAGGATTGCATCCACCTCCCTGCGCCTGAGCAGGTCGTTTGATGTTGTCTCACCAGGATTATATCGTGCAAAGCCACGTGAGAGGTCGGTCGCAAACGGATATCCAAACTGCCAGCCCATTACCTGGCCAGACCCGGTGACATTGTAGTGACCACGCATGGCGATGATCGCAAACTTCGTGTACTCGTTCATATCCTTCGTGAGCATGATCGCTATGTCGATATTGTGGTGCTTCGAAAGCGACTGGGTGACGCCCATTCCGAAGAAGATGACACCGAAGCGGCCGTTCTTCATTATCTCAACGGCTTCGTAAATCTTCTCTTTCGGAATACCCGCGACTGTACTGGGCAAATCCTCTCCGCGGATCGCAACTCTGAAGGCTGAAAGGAGCTCATAGTCACGCCCCTGCTCAATCTGGAGGCCTATATCGGCGAGCTTCATCGTATCGGTGTTACGCGGGTCAACAACGATCATCTTACGTCCCTTGTGCCCCTTCCCCGTGAAGAAGCCCCGTGGGAATATGGAATACCGCGACATGTGGCGGGGGTGAGCATGTGCGGGGTTGCAGCCCCAGAAGAGAACCACATCAGCCCGGTTCTTGATCTCCCCGAGTGTACAACTTGGAATCCCGACGTCCTGAATCGCGATCAGGGACGGGCCATGGCAGACAGTCGCGGTGTTGTCCACAACACCTCCGACCCTCTCAGCAATCTCATGTCCTACCGATTGTGCTTCGCAGTTGGTATTTGACCAGCCGTACATCAGGGGCTTTCTGGCCTTGGCGAGCATCTGAGCAGTGTATTCGATTGCCTCATCGTATGAGACCTCCCTGTAAGAACCATCATCCTGCTGCATCCTGGGGCGCTTCACCCGATCCTTGGCTGCGGTGTGAAGGAACTTTGCTGCACCGACCGCACAGGCGTTGTAGACTTCAACAACGGTCTTCCCGTCATCGGAAACCTCAACTTCGAGGTCATCACACAGTACCCCACAGAAGGGACAGACCACATCAGTTACTATCTTGGTCATTGGGTATTCACATCCTGCATGCAGAGTGCAGCACCATGCGAGATCGTCCGGACCGAACCGGTTGCCGCTCTCTGAACACATGTTCTATGGTATACGAACATTTTGTGTTATACGAACTAAATTAATATATACTTTTTGATCCTTATGATGTATAAGAAGGGCCTGCTATGACGGATCACGACTTCCTTATCCCTGCAAAGTTCCCTTATGTAGGTCTCTATTCCACCGCGAATGGGATCAGTGCGGTAGGAAGTCCCGTAAAAGTGAAGATTCTGGAACTGCTCTCCAGGCAGGAGATGGCATTTGATAAACTCGTTCAGAATTCAGGGCGAGCAAAGTCAACCATCTCAATACATCTCAAGGATCTTGCAGAAGCAGGGATTATCGATGCAAAGCCAGATCCTGAAGACGGCCGGAAAAAAATCTTTTATCTGCATTCCCTCTTTCTGGGGGGGGTGGATTCAGAAGAGCGTGGCCGTTTTGATATCGAGCGTTATATCAAAAAAGAGCTCCCCTGTAACGGCAATCCCGCAACGCTCTACCGGTTTATACTCACAACAATCCGGCTGAACCTTATGGACCAGGGAATGGGCATTAATCCAGTACTCTATCGTGCAGGCTCAAAAGCAGGAGAGAGCCTCTACCAATGTGTGGAGGGTAGTACCATCGATGGTATGGTTCACCGGATGGGAAAGTACTGGGTGAATAATGGATTGGGAAAGATTGAGCTGGAACGGAAGAATCCACTGACACTGAATATTCGGGATTGCTTTGAGTGCATTGATCTCCCAATCAAAGGGAAGCCGGTATGTGCGTTCGAATCTGGTGTACTCTCTTCCATCTTCTCGGCATATTATGCCCAGCGGATGAGAGCGATTGAGACCCGCTGTTATGCGATGGGGAGCAATCTCTGCCGGTTTGAACTGACTGAGTATCCCGGGCAGATGACAATGGATGCCTCATGAGGAGGCGGAACGGCATCAACTCATTTTCTGCATCAGGGCGGGGGATAGTAACCATACCAGGTCACCACAGGGCTCCAGGTCAGGAATAAAATTCACAATTTTTGCCAGTCCTCCTTTTTTCACCACAATGCGGGCATCAACCGACCCTGAAATAATCACGCTTATCAAGGTACTCAGAGAAGGTTCATGCCCGACAAGAAGGAGCGACGGCAAAGATCCCTCTTTTCGAATGCGGCTAAGCAGACGATCAATGTCTATTCCCGGGGACAGTTCTTCCCATACTACAGGACCCTCAGAATCCGGATAACCTTCAGCAACAATTGTAGCTGTTTCATAAGCCCTTATGAGCGGGCTTGTTGCGATATAATCAAAGATGAAACCCTGAGACCGGATCCATCCTGCTATGCTCTGGATTTCTGATCTACCTCGTCCTGTGAGCGGCCTCCCCTCATCAGTACCCCCAACAGGACCTGTCTTTTCAGCTTTCCCATGCCGCAGGAGATATAGATCCATTACAGAGTGATATTATAGGCACGACTTATGTCTTTTCCCCAAAAAAGTACACCAGGGACAATCCCGGTACGATCGAACGGTCAAAGGGGCATTCATGTTCCTTGCTACACTTTTCAGTGTGTTCAGACAGACCAACATTAAACGAATTATCATTAATGTGAAAAAGCGATGTTTGAATTTCTGGCTGTTCAGCAGAATACTTATCACTTTCTCCCTGCGCCCGGCAGTTTTTTTAAAATCTGTTCCCGATGACTGACAGATGCATTCAGCCAAAGGGGAATATCTCAAGAAACTTACGGAAATGCATCCCATGCCTTCGGCCGGGATTGGAAAGACGCTTGAAGGTACTTCTCCTCCCTCAGTTTTTATCGGGAGCTGGAACTATCCCAAGGTCTATGCAGGTCCTATGATAAGTCCTGCCCATGGGGACATCAGGATCATGGACACGCCGGAATCCTGGATCCCGGATGGCCTCTCCCAGGATGAGATTATCAGGTACCGGATGAGTCTGGTGAGGGGAAAGCGATTATGGGATGTGAGGGATCTTTCAGGGCGTTTTGCTGAGCAGTTGAGAGATATTGCCCTCTCATCGATATCACTTGAGAGTGAGGTGGTTTTTTCCGATACCCCGAGAGGAGGCTTTGCAGGCGAGCAGCATACCCCCTTTGGTCCCAGCGGGTATCTTGACAGTCTGGAGACCAGTTCTGCAGGCTGGATACGTGACCTCGAAAAGGTCTATGACGACACGGATCTCACTGCCAGAGATGCAATGGTCCATCTGCATGCAGAAGGATTCGCCCCATCCCTGGTGCAGAAAGCATTGTCAGCCGGCGTGATGGGAAGAAAAAGAGACCGGAGACTTGTCCCGACACGATGGGCAATCACCGCCTTCGATACGATAATCGGAAACCACCTCCTTTCAGAAGTACGGAATTGTGAAGTAATCGACTCATTTCATGTGCATGAGTTTTCAAGCCTTCACAATCATTATGCGGTGATCCTCCTGCCTGTCCCCTGGGAATTTGAATGGATCGAGGCGTTTCTTCATGTAAATGGCGATGAAGAGGCTATATTTTCTGATTATGAAGGGAACGGAGGCAAAAGAGAGTACTCCTGTGTCGGAGGGTGCTATTATTCCAGCAAAATGGCAGTTCTTGAGGCGCTCAGCAGGGAGAGGAAGCAGGCGGGTGTGATTATCCTCCGCGAAGCCCGAAAAGGGTATATTCCCATGGGAGTCTTCAATGTAAGGGAGAATGTCCGGCATGCGATGACCGGAAAACCTCTTGCTTTTGATGATCTCCGGTCTGCCCTGAATCACCTCTCACACTCCTTTCAACTACCTGTCCCCCGGTTCATCAAGGAGAGCACGGTTCTTGTCAGATCCTTGAAAGAGCGACAGATGCGATTGTCGGATTTTAATCCGGAGGCTGAAACGACTAGGAGAGCTACTCCAAAGGGATGAGGAATACGCTTGACCCGGATCGCGGTTCAATAAAGCTTCCCGTTACCGGAAAGCATTATGCGAGGGGCCGGATTCGAACCGGCGAACTCCTGCGAGAACGGACCCTAAATCCGTCGCCTTTGACCTGGCTCGGCAACCCTCGCACCCATAGGTTAGGTACTATACTCTTCTGATCGTTTATTATCTATCCTTGAAGGCAGGAGTGTTTCGGAATGTGAGAGACAAGTCGGGTATTGTGACTATTCAAATTGTACGATTTCATTTTACTGGTAAAGAACATCTTTGCGTATTTTTCTGAACAAGAGGTTTTTTTGCGTAGTAGTTTCTCTTTAATCTCATTCCGATCAAGAGAAATCAGGTAATTCTAATTGATCCATAAGTTCCTATCGCAGAATTATTATTCTGCGCAAATATTATAAACAAGGAGATTGAATAGGAATATGCCATATATGAGGGCCTGGAAGCTGTGCAGTACCGGGTTTATTACCTTGTCTACAGCACCAGCAAGGTATGGCATGTTCAGCATCCTGGAATACCGGATATATTCATGACAGGCAGAAGGATCACATCCCCACATGGGCTTGGAAGATATCGCGGCTCTTCGCCACCTTGCAGCCTGCGATTATTCGATGGTGATTATTCCCTCCTACGAGCGAATCAGCCTGTCACACTGAGCAAAAAGGAACGCTGGCATGACCCCATCATACCCGGTAACCGGCCTTTATTCTATCATATATGGTACCCTTTTCTGCTTTTTAACAAAGCATAAGGGTGAAGGGTATGCTCAATGCCGGATCTGCAACGGCATGGGCCATTCAATGGCCAGATACCTCCTAAACCCCTTCCCTTTAGCCCTCATATCAGATACAATTCCTCTCTGAAATTATCGTGCTGAGTCTCTTTTGCAATGTAATGTTTCCACAACTTCTTTCGGAAAGGTATGGAATATTTTTAGACCCGTTTTTTTCAGAGCGAAGTATAATGCTGTTGGATCACGACACACTTTAGCTATCAATGAAGCGCCTCGGTCATCTGGCGATTATTGCGCATGATATGGGGCTTATCTTTGAGTTCCTTGCCCTCATCACCCTAGTCCCTTTTATTGTCCTGATCCTGTTCAGAGAATGGGAAATGATCATCCCAATGGGCGCAGTCCCCTTCATTTTCATTGTAACTGGCCTCCTTATCTCGAGAGTTCCGAAAAAAGCATACACTCCCTCTCTCTCAGTTGCCCTCGTTGCCGTCGCTCTTACCTGGCTCGCCATCGCAGCTGTTGGGGCCGTCCCTTTCGTTCTTGCCCTTGATCTCTCCTGGACGAATAGTATCTTCGAAGCCATGTCAGGCTGGACAGGCACAGGATTTACCATGATGACATCACTCGACACAATGCCAAGAACCCTGATCTTCTGGCGTTCATTTATGCAATGGGTAGGTGGGATTGGTGTGATTGCATTTGGCATTGCCATGTTATCCCGATCAGGGCTCACACAGATCCAACTCTATCGCTCGGAGGGTCGCTCAGAAGAGTTGATGCCCAGTGTCGTCTCTACCGGAAGAAGGATGTGGGCAATCTACGTGTTTCTCACCGTTGTTTTTACAGGGATGGTTCTTCTCTCCGGAATCCCTCTCTGGGATGCTATAAATCTGGTGATGGTTTCCCTGGCGACAGGAGGTTTTGCCCCTCACGATGCAGGTATGTTTTACTATAACAATCCCCTGCTTGAAGCACTCCTCATACCAGTCATGCTCGCCGGGGCGCTCCCATTCAAACTGTATTTCCTGATCTACCGGGGAAAATTCCGGATGTTTTTCAGGGACTCCGTAGTCCGCCTGATCCTTGCCCTCTCTCTCATCGGATCGCTCATTGTATCCCTGGACCTCTTCCTCTTCAGCAATCTGCCCGTGTCAGAAGCGATCAGAGTGGGAACATTCTGCACGATATCGGGGTATACCTGCACCGGACTTCAAAATTCGCTCCTCCACTGGGTTCCTCTCCCTCTCATTGTCATCACCCTCCTTATGATGATTGGCGGGGCAGCGGGGAGTACTTCGGGAGGGATAAAGACCAACAGGGTCATCCTTGGCTATGAGGGGCTTGTCTGGTGGTTCAAGCGACTCTTTGTCAGGGGAAGTGTCATTGTTCCCTTCAAACATGAAGGACGGAATATCCCAACACGAATATCCGAAGTGGAACTCTCCAAGAATATGCTGATCATCATCCTCTATGTTCTGACAATTTTCGTCGCAACTATTGTGGCATTCCACCTGGCATCTACCAGTTTCAGTGTATACCAGGTCGTATTTGAGCTGGTGTCTGCGGCAAGCAATGTAGGCCTGGGGCTTGGGTATATTACTGCTGCAAGCCCCATGAGTGTAAAATGGCTTTTTATCTTTGTCATGTGGATCGGCAGGCTTGAGATCATCCCGGTGTTCATCCTTCTCATGGGGATTGTCCGGGGATTTGAAGCCAGGTAAATGGATTCCGGGTTAACAATCAGCCGCATTAAAATTACCATATTTTACCGATTATAACAGCCATTTTGGTCAAATACAAACCTTTATTGAGAAAACACCGCTACCTGTCTACACTGGAGATTGGAAGATGCCGGCAGACCCATTGCATATTCTGATCGCCGCTTTGGTGTGCTGGCTAAACTTCGTAACAATCGATATTCTCTTCAAACTCCCCGAACGGGGTGGAGTCAGCGGGGCAGAGGAGATAGGCAGGCATATAGAGAAGGGAGGAGGTGCCCTTCATGGGGGGTACATGATGGGAAACATCGTGTCATCCCCTGATGCATCGGCAGGGACCCTTCTTGCCTCCTGTGGTGTTTATGCAGCCGGAATCCCGGGAGGCCTCCTCGCGGCACTCCTTGTGTATATCGGAAACCGGATATGCCATGATCCGGGATATGCCGGGACCACGGGATGTATCACCGCAACCTTAATCGTCTATGGTTTCACCCTCATCGGGTTCTCGGCTGCCGATTTCATCATCGGGATGGTGATAGCCATTCTCACGATCCAGGGCATCTCTCATGTGCATGCAAGCCGTCTCCTCTCCACTCTCTGGAGGTGGAGGGAAGGATGAACAGTACCGAGATCGCCCTTGCTGTCTGTGGAATCATCGCCCTGTATGCTGCATTCCGGGTCATGCTCGAGAAGGATACGATGAAGAAGCTGCCGTTCCTGAATGTCATCTCCTTCGCGATATCAGGCTCAATCGTCCTCCTCGTTCCTCATCCTCTTGCGATCGTTGCAGCAGCGGCATATTTTGTGGGATCCACACTTGAATCGAACGCAATTGCAAGCACATTTGCCGGAGGTCCCAGGAATGAATGAGATACTCATGCTCATGTTCGGGGCGATGGTTATCCTCGGGACCCTTGCCACCGTCATATCCCGGGATCTGTTTGATAAATTGATCTCCTTGGGAATCATTGTAGCCGGGATCATGCCGTTCCTCGCAGACCGTGGGCTGCTGGACGTACTCACGGCAACTGCGCTGATAGCCCCGCTATCAACGTTGTTTATCCTAATGGCAGTCAGGAGGAAGGCGGATTGAACCCCGAATTTGTCCTTGGATTGACCCTGATTCTCATTGGAACCGTTGCATCTGCATTCCCTCGCCCAAAGACCTATCTGGTCCAGCTTATCAACCTGGAGATACCGGCGTGGGGCCTCCTCCTTGTGATGCTCTCATACAACGAGGCCCTCGCACTCCTCACCTTTGGAGGGGTATCAGCCCTCTCGACATTTATCTACGTCAGGGTGATCCAGAAACAGGAGGGGACATGATCATCCAGCGGATCTCGCGGATCATCTCGAATTATGAAATGATTATGCCGATCTTTGCAGGAGCAGTGACCCTCCTGTTTGTTATTGCAATATTCTCCCTTCCCCTCCCCTATTACGAAGAGCAGCTATATCCCAAGACCTATGATCCCACAAGCCCTCTCAATCCATATGACCGGGGAGGACCTCCGTTTATTCAAATTGATATTAAGGAACAGTATCCTGAAAACTCCCCTATGGCTGGCTACGTAACTAGCTATTTAACCCCGTTTTCCTGGTATATGGCAAATACCACCTTGTATCTGGGAACGACGATCGTTGCACACCCTGGGGGAATCCTCGATGAGATCCTCTACAATACACGGGGGCTCGATACGGTGGTCGAACCGACCATACTGTTCATAGCATTTGCGATCGCTTCGTATCTTTACCGGAAGGGATGAGCATGTGGCAGGAGTATTCGATCGGGTTGCTGCTGGTTTTTATCGCCGCGGCTATCGCCTTTTTTGCGCTTGTCATTGAGAAGGATGACTTGCACCGGCTACTCCTCCTGGATCTGGTGGAAGTCCCCTCCCTTGGGATCATCGCCCTCCTTGGTACTGATCTGGCTGA
>JAAYWH010000085.1 GCA_012516785.1 Methanomicrobiales archaeon | reverse complement strand
TGTCCGGTTCGCTGCTCCGCCCATCCGCAGTGACCACCAAGGTTACTACGGTTGTCCCGAGCGGGAAGGTTCCCATCGGTGTGACACCTGTCGCTGATCCTCCTGACCACGTCCAGCTATAGGTCAAGGCCTCCCCGCACGGATCGGCCGATCCCGAGCCATCAAGCATGACCGGTGTTCCGGCAAGACTGGTCTGCTCAACGGTCTGATCTGGCCCCGCATTAGCAATCGGCACAACAGGCAAATAGCAGGAATTGAGCGCGAGGGTAGATCCGATAGTTACCGGGGTCTCCCCATATTGGGGGTGCTCACTCTCATGGTCGTTGGCTTCGGCATAGAGGAATGCTTCACTCATCGAGACGGTCCCATCGTTGTCGGTATCAGCATCGACCGATCCGCCACCCTTGTCATGGCCAGCCACCGCAGAAATCCAGAGGGTGCTAAAGGTATCACCATACGAAGATTCAAATGCGTTTGCCGCGGTCGCAATGACCCGCTCCTGGCCAACAGGCCCGGGGATCACGTCATCGATGAACCCGCCGCTGTAGCACTGCTCCATGGTAATCATGATGGGAACGGTCGCGGTGATCTTATCCAGATTGGCGTCAAACTCGTCGTCCCTCATTGTCTCGTACCATAGGTTGATGATGACTTCAGTGCCCACTTGAGGGTCATTTTCAGGGCCGCCATGGTCGGTGGTGAAGATGAACAGGTGGTCGCTGTTTTCCAGCTGTGTCTGGAGATCATCGAAGACCGTGCCGATGTTCGCATTCGTAGCCGAGAACCCTACATCATCGTCCCCGTCACCATCAAGATCAGGGTTTGAGTTCACGTACGAATCGTCATATTTATGCTGGTCAAGACCGGTGTCAGTTCCGTCCGACATCAAAACGATGATGTGATCGTCCAGATACCCATAATCATTCACAAGGGTCTTGTACATGAACGATACATCCCCGTAATACCGCTCCCAGTTATTGTATGAGTCTGCCCCGCCGCTGATGATAACCGCATAACAGTGACCGGGATTCGTGCAGGGCGGCAGAGCATTGATGCTTCCGCGGGTCGCTGACGGAACCGTGGCTGATGGTGGGGACGATGGAGGTGTCGCAACGCCTGCTACTTTTTTCCACTTCGCAAGATCTGTCGGGGGCCCTAGCGCGTTCCTGACAGTCACAGAGCCGGAGGTATCAACGAAGATGTACCGGCATGGGTGCGCCCAGCTCTGCATCGGAGCATCATCGATGAAGAAGAGCCATCCGTCCTTGTCAGGGAGTTTGATGTCACCATACCATGTGGTGATCGTACTGCCAGCATCAACCGGTTCCGGTTTGGCATACACCCACATCCCTTCCATTTTCTCATTCAATACATCCCTGATGACAATGTCGTTTAAGTCATCCTGGGAGATGCCCTGCACGTTCCCAATAAGCACGAGAAATACAAAAAGAAGCAGAAGCATCGTAAAGACGTGATTAATCTTCATTTGTCTTTTCCCTCCTGGAGTATCCATGAAATGTTTGGCGCGTGAGGAGAGCGTTACCTCTCATCATCACAATCTGTCATCATTTCACCCGACGTAAAACCAATGTAAAAAACCCAGAGGTAATATGGTGGCAGATGTGAAGGGAGATCTATCGAGGGATAATAATAATTTGCAAGGCGATAATGTTAACAAATCAATTCGATAAACTATCTATTCCCGATCAAAAGCGAATTTCATCAGAATATTCCAAAGGAAAATTCATTAAAGGGCTATTCAATGGAATTGGGACTGCAGTTCTGATCGACCACCAGCATTTTTTTCGGGAGGGAGAAGAGCAGTGTTGATACTGGCTGGCTTATTGATCTGCGGGGGGGGATTTGTAATGTTGTCTTGTATTTCCTCAACCTTCCTTACCCACCCAACACTTTTTCTCGAATATCTCTCAGTCCATGAATCCTGACAGGGTTTGGTGGGAGGTTCTTTGTCTTCTGCCGTTTCGATGTACGAACCCGGCGGTGCGGGCGGATGGACTGGATGGTGCTGGTAGGGAATGAACCACACCCAAGTTACCCAGGCAGCTTGTCGCCTGGAAAACTTCGGCAGGAGTGAATTTCGTAGGTGAAGACTCCCCGCTCCACTGCAGGGTCCTCGTCCATGATCTTCCGGGTTTCCTCAGGACCCGTACCAAATATCCCGAGTCCACAGAGCTCGCTGCAGTCATTGACCGGGCAGACAATAGGGAGTTTTCCCGAAGCTCGAAGAAAGAAATTTCTCCGTGCATGCTCCCAGATCAATGCTTCCACCCCGGCCATGTTCCGGTTCGGTCCGGTATGCAGCAGCACGATACAGTAGTCTTTCGTCCTTTCGATCATCTCCCTCATGAATTCATCGGTTATCATGGTCATATCGATCATCAGAGTAATTAGACAGTTAATATATGAACACTCCCCTGCCCTCAACACAATTGGACCCCCGATAGATTGGATGAAGGAGAGGGGGGGAGCTAAGAGGATCCGCAGTACCATTATGATTCGATGGAGGAAACATACCAACATCATGATCCTCAAGCATGCATCCGATGTCCATGCAATACCGATAACCAAGCCGGGATTCTCAGGGTTCACGGCTCAGTTCCTCCTTACTTCTGATGATGGATGCCCTCGCTATGCGATGCGTCTGATGGAGATCGCTCCCGGCGGGTGCACCTCGTTTCACAACCACAGGGAAGAGCACGAGATGTATTTCCTCGAGGGGGAAGGGGTGCTCCGGACCGAAGCCGGGGGAGAGGACAAGGTTCGTGCCGGTGATGCCCTCCTGCTCATGCCCTGCGAGTTCCACCAGGTACGGAACACGGGGACCGGGACTCTGAAGATGATCTGCACAGTCCCCCTGTTCCCGGGAATGGATGGGAGAGGAACTACGCCGTGTAAGTGAGACGACTCAAACAGGGACCATCACCTTACCATGTTCCGGGAAGCGAAGTGCTGATACATGGAAGAGAACGATCGCAGGGAAGAGTTTTCGATCAGGCAAGTGACCGACCGGACGTTTCCGGAATTCCTGCACCTGCTCGAAGCACTGGCGTGCTACGAACATCTCAATCCCCCTGATGACACAGCCAGGTCACGGCTGAAATCAGATCTCCTCCAGGATCACCCGCGATACGAGGCATATCTCGGCAGGCTTGGCGATGTGGCAGTCGGGTTCGTGACCTTCTTCTTCACTTACTCCACCTTCCTTGCCCGGCCTACCTTATACCTCGAAGATCTCTTCGTGCTCGAACAATACCGGGGTCATGGTCTGGGAGGGCGGCTCTTTGACTTCTGCAGGAACGAAGCAAGGATCCGCGGCTGTGGGCGGATGGACTGGATGGTGCTCACCTGGAACGAACCTTCGATACCGTTTTACGAGAAGATCGGGGCTGCAAGGCTCGGGTGGTATACCTACCGGCTGGAAGGGGACTGCCTGTGACTGTTTGTCACAGGTATCCTGCCGTCCGAGAGATCTTCCGTTTCCTCGCGTTGAAACCTGAGGGTTTCAAGCAGCTCCTCCACAAAGGCCATCTTCGATGAACGGGATGGGAGATCCTGACAGAACGGATTCTTTTCTCCCTGCCAGGGAAACAACCTTGTGATCAGGGGAGTACCTAGTAATCTCACTGGAGGGATTCACCCTGCAGCAGGGAGACGATGATGCAGTATCCATCCATCCGGACCGGACGGCTCGAACTCATACCCGCCACCCTCCAGATGCTGATCAGTGACAGGAACGAGAGGGCAATGCTTGCACG
>JAAYWH010000084.1 GCA_012516785.1 Methanomicrobiales archaeon | reverse complement strand
TTCTTCTCCTTCAATTCGGTCTCGGTTGCTGCACCCACCTTGATGACCGCAACACCGCCACTGAGATTTCCAAGTCGCTTTTTCAGTTCCTCTTTCCTGAACTCGGAATCTGTGATATTGATCTGCGACTCGATCAGGTGCATCCGGTCATCGAGTGCTTTCCGGTCACCCTTTCCTTCAACAATAAGGGTCTTCTCTCCATCTGTCTTGACGGTGTGGGCGGATCCCAGTGCAGCGCGAGATACATTTTCAAGTTTCATGCCACGCTCTTCTGAAATCACCGTCGCTCCGGTGAGGATTGCAATATCTTCGAGGATAGCTTTTCGCTCCTCTCCATATCCTGGTGCCTTGACGGCACAGACCTTGAAGGATCCGCGGATGATATTCAGGATGAGGGCGGCCATAGCTTCACCTTCCACATCCTCGGCAATGATAAGGAGCGGTTTTCCTTCCTGGGAGGCCATTTCGAGGATGGGGATCATCTGCTTGAGAGACGTGATTTTTCTGTCGGTAATCAGGATATTGGGGTCCTCATACTCGCACGTCATCTTTTCATGGTCCGTCACCATGTATGGGGAGGTGAATCCCCGATCGAACTGCATCCCTTTAACGACATCGAGGCTGGTCTCGAGGCTCTTTGCATCCTCTACCGTGATAAGGCCGCCGTAGCCTACTCTCTCCATGGCATCCGAGATGAGCTTCCCAATCTCTTCATCGTTGTTGGCCGATACCGTCGCGACCTGAAGAATCCCCTCTCTTCCCTTGACCGGCACACTGGTTGAGCCGATGTACTCTACGACTGCAGCAATCGCGGTATCAATGCCCCGTTTAATCTCTATCGGGTTTGCCCCCGAGGTTATATTTTTCAGCCCTTCGGTGAGAATAGCCTGGGCGAGAAGAGTTGCCGTTGTTGTCCCATCACCGGTCTTGTCCTGAGTCTTCTGGGCGACCTCTTTGACCAGCTTCGCGCCGATATTCTCGAACTTGTCGTGAAGGGAGATCTCTTTTGCTATCGTCACTCCATCGTTTGTCACGATGGGGTTCATGGCCTTGTCAATCACCACATACCGCCCTTTCGGGCCAAGCGTGATCTTGACCGTGTCCGCTACTTTGTTGACACCAGAAAGAAGAGCTTTTCGGGCCTCTTCGTCGAACATCAGCTGTTTGGATATCGCCATGTCCATCCCCCTTATTCAATTTTTGCCAGAATGTCCTTGAAGGGGACAAAAACGAAATTTTCTCCGTCTACCTCGAACTTATCTGCACTATATCCGCCGTATAATACATGGTCTCCCGGCTTGAGGGGGAGTGCAGAACCATCATCCCGACTTCCCACCGCGATGACGGATCCTTCTTTTCGATGTTCCTGGGCGGACTCTGGAATGTAGATGCCGCTTCTTGTCATCTCCTCCAGTTTCAGGGGTTTTATCAGAACCCTTTCTCCGATGGGAATAATTTCCTTCACTCATATGCACCTCTGGAAATTATTGCATTCCATTGGTTTAATATCGAAAATATTTAAAAGTTATCGATAATGTTGACATCATTTGAATATTGTTGAAAACTTATTTATGCATGCATTGCAAGATTCTGATGGGTTACCATGAGGCAGATCGTGGTCAAGCAGATTGAGCGGCCGATGCTCCGGGGTGAGGATGAAGATCTCCAGTGGTTGTGTAACAGCCTCGGTATCGGTGAGGGGAGGGACGTGGAGCGGGTCGCCCCCCGGGTCCTCTTCAGCCTGCTCGATCACCAGCCCCATGAAAAGGGCCTGCCCGTGGATATCATCGCCCGGGACCTTGCTGTGTCCAGCTCGCGGATCAACCATCATATCAGGAACCTCGTGGACGCCGGGGCGGTATACCGCCACAAGCGGTTGATTTACCTCCGGGGAAACAGCCTCCGGTCCATGGTCCAGGAGATCCGGAAAGATGTTCTCCGGATGCTTGACGATCTGGAGCTGGCGGCAGCTGAGATTGATAAAGCGTTTGGTATCGTTCAGAGATAAGGAGATAGTGGGGGTATGCGAGGTGAACGGACCATCCTACCATGGTATCCACAATATCTTTCGACGCCTGCTTGAGAACATCCAGGATATCATCGTCATCGCCATCTGCTTATTGCTGTTCGCGCTCATGGTCAAGTCGTTAGTGGGGATGTTCTATGAATTCCTGGACCCGTTCAATTTCCAGTATATTGCTTCGGAGCTGATCTATATCCTCGTGCTGGTCGAGATCTACCGGCTCCTGATCATCTATCTCAGGGAGCATCGTATTGCCGTGGATATTATGATTGAAGTGGGAATTGTCTCCATCCTCAGGGAGGTCATCCTCCATGGTATCCTGGGCATCGATCCCTTCATACTCGTCGCGATTGCAATCCTTCTTATCTCATTGACGTTACTGCTCCGATACGGATCGCTGCGGCGTGATGAGAAGGAACCAGGGACCCGGGAGACGGTATTCAAGGAACTGAAAAAATCGTTCGCCAAAGGTGAATGATGTGTCCTATCATTCTTTCGCAGGAGTACCCTGATGGAGGGGGATCTCACCCTCCGATTCCATTTTTCCCCACGGCTCTTCCTTACGAACCGGATTTGCCTAATAAATTAGGTTTATATTTCATTAATGC
>JAAYWH010000083.1 GCA_012516785.1 Methanomicrobiales archaeon | reverse complement strand
TGAGCAGGGTTGAATGGAGACCAGGATTGCACCTCACTTCCTGAACGGTTTGAGTTCAGCGGGTTGTGTGGATCTCACTCTTTTTTTCATTCTGCAAAAGGACTGCATCTCATAATTGATTCCCGGGACTGAGCCTTAGACCTGCCTGCCCCTGTCATCATGATCCTGGAATGGACCAGGATGGCAATCACCAGATGATGCCGTTTTTTATGAAATGGAACGGTGGTTCATTAGACATTAGTTCGGTGAAAATCTGAATTATGCGAATGATGTGTGAAAAAAAAATAATTCTTCTTGGAGAAAACAATACCGCGGAAGCAATTCCGTAAAGGAGAATAGGACTGTTCCCCGGGTGGGGTGTGTTCATAGCCGGAGATTCATTCCGGGCAGAAGAAGAATATCCCCCGCTCCTCCTGGCTCTCCTGGATCCCCGAACTGATCTGTATCTCCCGCAGGATTTTGAGGATCTCGCGGCGGGAGAGGCCGGTTGCAGTGGTAATATCCTCAAGTGTACACGGCCTCCGGCGGATCAGCTCTCGGACCAGGGCAACAGCCTCTTCCCATTCCGTGGTCATGGGTGCACCGGCTGTGAGTTCATACCTGATCGGCTCTACTGGGATCAGCCCGGAAATTCCCAGTGCACCACGGATCCTCTCCAGTTCTGCCGGTGAGGCCGGGCGGACCCAGTGCTCGGTTCCAGGGCGGTCGAGGGTGTTGACCTGGACCCTGTCAGGAGCAATCTGTTCAATCGCGACACGAAGTCCTTCAAGTTCCCGCCGGCTCGTATTGATCCCGGGTATGATAAAGACCTCAAGCCAGATCTCCCCTGCATACTCCCTGCGGAACTGAATCAGCCCCTCTATTACCTCTGCGACGTGAATGCCAGGTGCCGGCCGCTGGATCCTGGAAAAAGTCTCCTCAAATACCGATGAAAGCGTGGGAAGGACGAGATCGGCTTGCATGAGATCGTTTCTCACATCGAAACGCCAGAAAAGACTCCCGTTGGTCAGGACCGCCACACGGTACTGGGGATAGGACTCTTTGAGGAAACAGATGACATCCCCGATTGAAGTGGAGAGGGTTGGCTCACCGGAACCGGAGAACGTAATAAAATCAAGAACGGGTGCGGAAGAGAGATAGGTGCGGAGTTCTTCCAGCACTTCCCGGAGGGGAAAGAACTCCTGGCGCTCTGTTGTCTCCCGGGTAGTATGCCCGCATTCACAGTAAACGCAATCGAAGCTGCAGGTCTTGACTGGGACGAGATCGATACCCAGTGATCGGCCCAGCCTCCTGGAATGGACCGGGCCGAACAGGTGGGAGTATTTCATGGTATACTAGAAGGTGATCACGAGGCGGGTTAAATCCTTGGATTTCACCTAAGAGAGGAGATCAAGTGCTTCCTTTCCGCTCATCCCGTTCGATATCCCCAGCTTCTGGGCAGGGACATTCGCCTCCTTGATCACCCCCCAGACAAGGTCTTCGAGCGTCGCAACTGAGTCACCACAGGCCGGCCGCACCCTGGCTGCAGGATAGCCGAATCTTCCCAGTGCTGCCACATCGAATGCACCACACCCCACCAGGCCCCGTCTGGCAACCACCCAGACCAGGGTGACTGGTCCGAGGGGGAGGACATACCCGGTTCCCATTGAATTCTCCAGCTGGATCTCTTCACTCTTCATGGATCCTCACCATCTCTTGGACTGATGGGGGATTAATGACATGGTCAGCTGTTTTATATCTGGGCGGCTCCAGAAGTTCCATGATAGCCTTGTCAAGAAGTAGCACGGTAAACACGGGGAAAAGGGATGAAAGGGGTGTCAGGACCCTTCTCCGGGACATTCTTGCGGGTTACCGGATGAGTGATGAGGACGCCCTCATGCTCTTTTCCGTCAATGACCGGAGGCTATGGCAGATAGCAGCCTCGGCAGATGAGAAACGAGAGAAGGTAACCGGACCCATTGTCACGTTTGTCAGGAACCAGAATATCAATGTCACCAATTATTGCATCAATTCCTGTGGATTCTGTGGATTTTCGAAAAAAGAGGGTGAAGAGGGTGGCTATCTCTCTTCAAGGGACGAGATCCGGAACAAAGCGGTACTTGCCCGTCAGCGGAATGTCACGGAAATATGTACCGTGAGCGGACTCCACCCAGATTTTAACGCCGAATCGTATACCGGTATCATCACCACGCTCAGGGAGGGTGCTCCCGGAGTTCATATCCATGCCAGCAATCCGATGGAGGTTGCCTACGCCGCAAGAAAGAGCGGGATCAGCACCTCCGAGGTCCTCCAGCAGATGAAAGGAGCAGGCCTCGGTTCGCTCTGTGGGACGGCCGCAGAGATCCTTGTTGACGATGTGAGGAAGGTTATCTGCCCGGGTAAGATTCCGACTGATGAATGGGTCCGGATCATCAGGGAGGCGCACCTGCTCGGAATCCCTACCACGGCAACCATCATGTACGGTCATTGCGAGACCGTCGAAGACCGGGTTCGTCACCTCTCCATCCTCCGCGCAATCCAGGACGAGACCGCTGGCTTCACCGAGTTTGTCCCGCTCTCCTTTGTGCACATGAACACCCCCTTGTTCCGGAAAGGTCTTGCTAGACCCGGGGCAACCGGGCGGGAGGATCTGCTGATGACAGCCGTGTCCCGGCTGTATTTTGACAATTTCGATCACATTCAGGTCTCCTGGGTGAAGACCGGGGTGAAGATGGCCCAGATCGGCCTTATGGCCGGCGCAGATGATTTAGGAGGTACGATGTATGAGGAGAGCATCTCGAAAGGTGCAGGGGCCGTGAACACCGATTACCTCGATCCTGCTGAGATGGAACGCGTCGCTTTGGATATCGGGAGAACGCTGCGCGAGAGGGATACCCTCTACCGGTTTGTCTGACATAAGTGATTCCTTTATTCGCAGGAGCTTTTCCTTTTAAGGGAGGAACCGGCGGGGAATGATACGACGAATCAGGGCAGAAGGTGAAAAGCAGGCTGAGTTCGAGGAACTGATCGTGGATGCTTCGATCTGCCACTTCAGGTTCGGCGACAATGGGAGTTCCTGGTGGTGCCGAGCTGTTCCTGATTTGAAGAGGGAACCGTCTGATTTCGTTCCCATCACCCGGAAGGAAGAGAGATGCTTCGACAGAATCGCCTTATCATTTGGAGTAGAAACCGGGATCGAACAGGTCCATGCGCTGTCATCAGTGAAGGGGTATAGGCGAAAGGAGGATCATGTCGACTGATAATCCCGCATGATTGAGGACCCAGATGATAAGACCGTACCTGTCTCATGAGTATCATTCAGTATAGCGGTGCAGAATCAAGAGGAATAGCTGAACGGGGGGATATTCCTGGGGATAATGCCTTAGCAGTTGGTTTATGATCAGGCATATTTCCAGGAAAAATCGGAAGGAACGATATTTTCAATCGTGTGGTTTCAGGAGCTTGACAATACGCTCCCCAATCTCTTCAGCTCTCCTGAGCGCCCGGGTGTCTTTCAGGATATCCCCCTCGAGGTAGCCTTTTCCTCTCACCCAGCCAAGATAGGAGAATTCGTGGGAGTTTAAAAATCCTTCAATGGTCTCAATTGTACGAGCACCACCCTTATTAGCACAGACCGCTACTGCCACCGCCTTTCTGCCGGCCAGTTTCCGGTGATGATAGAGCGAGTAACTCCTGTCGATGAAATTCTTGAGATGGCCGCAGACGTCAAAGTAATACGTTGGGGAACCGATCACGAGGACCTCGGCATCAATCACTTTCTGCATAATCTCTCCCCAGTCATCGTTCTGCACGACACACCAATCCTTCTCCTTGCACTTCTCACACCCGAGGCAGGGATTAATCTTCTTTCCTGCAAGGGAGATAAATTCGGTCTTCAATCCTGACTTCTCACAGGTTTCAAGCACTGCCCTGACGAGAAGTGCGGTATTTCCATCTTTCCGCATGCTCCCTGATATGCCGAGAACCGTCATACTCGACTTCTTGGGTTTAGGATATATTGAGTCTTGTGATGGTTACATCAAGACCGGCGTGTAAAAATGCGGATTTTAACTCTTTTTCCGGATTCGACTTAAAATATGCGAGATGAGACCGGCACCGGCAGTCGCTGCAGCCAAAGCCGGGGACCGGGTCACTGGCAAGGAGTCCGGAGATCCGGCATTCATCGGACTGCGCTGTTGTTGGTGCGCATGCAACAGCACTCAGCCTGAATCCTGGTTGCACGAGAAGATAATCGACATGCCAGTGGGGCGATCGTATCCCTTCCCGTTTCACTCTGATGTGACGGGCAACCCGGGCAAGACCCCCGGGACCCTGTGCGGAACCGGTATACACATGCCATCCCGAGGGAAACGTCACCTCCCCCAGCGATCCGACCTCTACCGTGCAGCATCCGTTCCGGAACACCAGGCAGTAGACACCTTTATACATATCCGCTCTTCAGGAGCTGCAGCGCAGCTGAGATGTGGAGTCTCCCCTCGTGGCGGACAGGAGTGCCGTGACCTGGGTAGAGACCCTCTACCGGTAAGGATGCAAGTTTCCCGATCGACTGTGCAAGCGCGGTCCTGTCACCTCCCGGAAAATCGAACCTCCCGAAACCACCGTCGGTGAAGACCGTGTCACCCGATAACAGGAACTGCTCTTCTTCCGAAAACAGGCAGATACTGCCAGCAGTGTGTCCCGGGGTATGGATGACTTCCAGGGGTCCGACCACGTCTCCTTCCGAGAGGAGGCGTTGTGCGGTAATGCCAGGAGATCGGGCTCCGAAATGAAGCGAAAGGCTCAGGTGATCCTCAAGAAGACCAGGAGCATCGAGGTGGTGAATGGCTAATTCTGCGTTGCACATGTGGACTATCTCCTTCACGTGTGCCGTGTGATCGTAATGGCAGTGCGTGAGCACAATCGTTTCGATCCGATTCCTGAAGGGATGGATGGCAGCGGGAAGGACACCGGCGTCGATGAGAACAGTTCCGAAAAGGTAGGCATTTGCCACGAACCCTCTTCCCGGGATCCAGGTGACTGGCATGCATAACTAATAAGTGGCACATCTTACATGTGTCTTATGCGTACCCTGATCCAGGAGTGTATTGCCGGGATTCCAACGATAGTTGAGGTGGCAGCACGACAGGAAGGGCAGAATCCACGAGATTTTGCCCGTGCGGTAGCCCGGGGGCATGTCGTTATCCCTGCGAATACCATGCGCCCGCACCAGATGAGTGCAATCGGGGAAGGATGCAGGGTGAAGGTCAATGTCAATGTCGGAACTTCCGGGGAGCGGTGCGATCCGGCACTCGAGAGAGAGAAAGCCAAGGCCGCAATCGCAAACGGCACCGACACGCTCATGGACCTCTCCACCGGGGGGGATCTCGAATCTGTCAGGAAGATGATCCTCTCCTTCGATGTTCCGGTAGGTACGGTCCCCATCTACGAAGCTGTCCGGAAGGCAGGCAGTGCCATGAACCTGAGTGCGGATCTTCTCTTCACTGTGATCCGGGAGCATTGCAAACAGGGAGTAGACTTCCTCACGCTGCACTGCGGGGTGAACAGGGACGCCCTTGCTGCACTCAAAACAGACCCGCGTATCCTTCCTGTGGTGTCAAGGGGAGGTGCCTTCCATGTGGCCTGGATGGAGCAGTCCGATGAGGAGAATCCTCTTTTTTCAGAGTTCGATTACCTTCTCGAAATCCTGGCCGAGCACGAGGTGGTGGTGAGCCTTGGAGACGGTATGCGTCCGGGATGTCTCCAGGATGCTGATCGGCATGCAAAGACCGTGGAATACCTGAACCTGGGCCGGCTGGCAAACCGGGCTCTCAATGCAGGGGTCCAGCGGATGATCGAGGGCCCCGGCCACCTTCCGTTCGACCAGATCGGCTATAATGTACGGATGATCAAGGAACTGACGAATGAGGCGCCGCTCTACCTGCTCGGTCCGCTGGTAACCGATATCGCTCCGGGTTATGACCATATGGTCGCAGCGATCGGGGGGGTTGAAGCATGCAGGCACGGGGCCGATTTCCTCTGCATGGTCTCTCCGAGCGAGCACCTGGCGCTCCCGCTGGTGGGAGACATCGTTGAAGGCACCAGGGCTGCAAAACTCTCCGCCCATATCGGCGATCTTATCAGGGAAAAGGAAGGCTTCAAAATGCCACGGGAACGCCAGATGGCCGATGCAAGAAGAAGACTTGACTGGAAAGAGCAGTTCGCCCTCGCCCTCTTTCCTGATGCAGCCCGGGCAATCCATGCAAGGGATGGGGATCTCGATACCTGTTCGATGTGCGGGGATCTTTGTGCTGTCAAGATGATGCAGGAGATGTTTCAGGCAAAGAAATAATCCTTTCCCCACTGCTCTCATTTTAGCGATGCCTCGGCCATTGTCCGGGGTAATCAGGATTCGTTACCGCTGAAGAACAATTATACGTCACGGGTGTATTTCTGGCTGAATAAGTACACAGGGGGAGGGGGGACTCTGGATTGTTCCGGATTGTTTGGACAGGAATGCCATAATCCCCTCCAGCAGCCTGTCAAGATGAAGGCAGGGATGCAGGAACAGGCACAGTGAACAGGAATTGGTAATGATCGGGATTACGCAGGGACTCCTATGGAGAACGATTCTGGATTAGGATTGAACAGGGACCTGGAATGGGCAAGGACACGGGGTCATCAAGATCAGGAATGAACAGGGGCAGGGACCTGGGAAACGGATTTGAAATGAGCAGGATTCCGCGACAATTCAAGAGACTTTTTCCCTACCTCTTCGAGTCTCAAGGATACGGCATGCCAGGAGTGCTGCATTCTCTCCGCTATCTATCCCGACGCAGGCAACTGGCACCCCTTTCGGCATCTGGACGATTGAGAGGAGGGCATCCAGACCCATCAGTTTCCCGCTGACGGGAACACCGATCACCGGTCTTTCAGTCTTCGATGAGACAACCCCGGGGAGTGCTGCAGAGAGGCCTGCGATTGCGATAAATACTCTGCAATCGCTCTTTTTCACATATTCATCGAGCACATCAGGATCCCGGTGAGCAGAGATGACCCGGACTTCATAGCTGATACCGTGCTCTTCCAGGACTGCCGCGGCCTTTTCCACAATGGCCGCATCTGAGGCCGATCCGCTGAGAATGGCTACTTCGACCATTGATTCGCCATCCACACTTATATCCCGTCATTATAAAAATACTATGGACTGATAAAATGGAAAAAGAACCTCTCCTGATGCTTCCCGGGCCGGTCCCCGTGCCCGAACGGGTCCGGATGGCAATGGTGCGGCAGGCCATCAACCACCGCGGGGCAGAGTTCGGGGCAGTGTATGCAGACTGCGTCCGTATCCTGAAAGAGACCTTTGGTACGAAGAACGAACTCTTTGTGATCAGCGGCTCCGGTACCGCTGCCATGGAAGCAGCGGTGGCCAATTTCGGGAGCGGACTGACCATCGCCTGTCTTGAGAATGGCAAATTTGGGGAACGGATGTTCAAGATCGCCCAGCGGTATGGCACAGCCAGGGTAGTACGTTCTGAATGGGGCACTCCGCTCGATCTGGCAGCGCTCGAGCACGAGCTTGCCGAAGGGGCTGGGATGGTCACGCTGGTGCACAATGAGACATCGGCGGGTATTAAAAATCCGGCCGAGAAGATCGGCAGGCTTGCGAAGAAATATGATGCACTCTTCGTAATGGACGGGATCACCTCTATCGGGGGAGACGAGGTGCATGCCGATGCATGGGGGGCGGATATCGTCGTTGTCGGATCCCAGAAATGCCTGGCGGCCCCTGCGGGCCTCTCGGCCATTTCGGTGAGCGAACGGGCCTGGGAACGGCTCTCGGAAAGGCGCCCCTACTACCTGGACCTTGCAGCATACCGGAAGAGTGCCTCTGCTAAAGTGATGGAAACCCCGTATACACCGGCAGTTCCCCTCTTCCTCGCGCTCCGCGAGGCATGCCTGCTTATAGAAGAGGAAGGGCTTGCCACGAGAATTGCACGCCACAGGAAGATGTCGCAGGCGGTCAGGAATGCAGTTTCCGCATGGGGACTCGCCCTTTTCCCGAAACTCGATGGGGATCATGCCTACTCGAACACGGTGACCGCAACCCGCCTCCCGGAGGGGGTCGAGGACAGCGCGTTCCGTGGAGCGATCAAGAAGATGGGGATTGAGATCGCGGGTGGCCAGGACCACCTCAAGGGGAAGATCTTCAGGATCGGTACGATGGGGGCAACCGGTGCGCCGGAGATTCTCGGGACGCTCTCAGCGATCGAGCACGCGCTTGCAAAGCAGGGCGTCCGGCTGGCTGGAAACGGGGTCAGGGCTGCCGCTGAGGTACTGGGATGAAGATTGGGATTGCTGACACAACCTTTGCAAGGGTGAACATGGGCGGGATAGCCGCTGATGAATTGAAAAGAAATGCCAGCGTCACTATTGAACGGGTGACCGTACCCGGGATCAAGGACCTCCCTGTTGCGTGCAAAAAGCTGATCGAGGAACGCCACTGCGGCCTTGTCATGGCCCTTGGAATGCCGGGAGGAAAAGAGAAGGACCGGATGTGTGCCCATGAGGCATCAACCGGCCTGATCACCTGCCAGCTCATGACCAACACCCACATCATCGAGGTCTTCGTGCATGAAGATGAAGCCAGGGACGATCGGGAACTCGCATGGCTTGCCGAGCAGCGTACACGCGAGCATGCTAAAAATGCCCTGAAACTTGCATTCTATCCCCAGGAACTGACGAAAGAAGCAGGGACAGGGCAGCGGCAGGGATTTCCCGATGCCGGCCCTGCACGAAGATGAGCTGCGCAGGTGAGTGAGGTGGCATTCGTTTATGAATTATCAGTGGGAGATATAGAGAGAGGAAAAATATGAACGTGAAACTCGGTTTCGTTGTCTCGGAATTCAACCGGGATATCACCTACATGATGGAAGTAGAGGGGAGGGAGCATGCATCGTTCCTTGGCGCTGAAGTGATCGATTGCATGTACGTCCCCGGGACCTATGATATGCCCCTAGCCGTGAAAAGGATGCTGAAGAAGGGAGTGGTCGATGCGGTCGTCACCATCGGCTGCGTTATCGAGGGTGCTACCCAGCATGACGAGATCGTCGTCCAGCACGCAGCCCGGAAGATTATCGATCTCTCCCTCGAATTCGATAAGCCGGTCACTCTCGGTATCTCCGGGCCGGGTATGACACGCTTGGAGGCAAACGAGCGTATCGATTATGCGAAACGCGCCGTTGAATCCGCGGTAAAAATGTGCCAGAGATTGGCATGAGAGAGCTCTCGGGTATTATTTCCGGGATCGCTCCCTCTGCAACCCTCGAAATCTCTGATAAAGCACGGCAGATGCAGCGGCAGGGGATCGATGTCATCAGCCTCTCGATAGGTGAGCCGGACTTCGATACCCCTGCCCATATCAAGGAGGCCTGTATCCAGGCACTCACTCGCGGTGAGACACATTATGCTCCAAGCAACGGAATTCCGGAGCTGCTCTCAGCCATCTCACGAAAGACGGAGCAGGAAAACAAGATAACCTGCACCTCCGGGCAGGTAATCGTCACCTGCGGCGCCAAAAATGCCATCTATGATGCCATGGTCGCAGTGCTGAACCCTGGAGATGAGGTGATCATCCTTGATCCCTCGTGGGTCTCGTACGAACCGTGCGTACGGATGGCCGGGGGAAAACCCGTCCATCACCTGCTCAATTCAAAGACGTTCCAGGTCGATGAGTCTATTCTCGATAAGATCACCGGAAAGACGAGGATGATCGTGATCAACTCTCCCTCAAATCCATCAGGGGCGATCCTAAACCGTTCCTCGCTTGGTCTTATCGCTGACATGTGCGAGGATTATGACCTCTTCTCACTATCAGATGAGATTTACGAAAAGCTGATCTACGGCAGGGAACATATCTCCCTTGGCTCGATCCGGGATATGGCAGAGCGGACCATCACTGTGAACGGATTCTCCAAGGCATATGCCATGACGGGATGGAGGCTTGGCTGGGCTGTTGCCCCGCAGGCGATCATCAACCAGATGTCCAAGGTGCAGCAGCACTCAATAAGCCATCCGACCACATTTGCCATGTATGGCGGGGTTGCCGCCCTCACCTGCGACCAATCCTGTGTTGAGACGATGCGAAATGAGTTTCACCGGAGGAGAGATTACCTTGTCCAGGAGCTGCTCCTGATGGGCTATACCGTCGCTCCTGCCGAAGGGGCATTCTATGCCTATGTGAATACCGGTGGAGATGATATCGGAACTGCACGGAAATGGCTTGAGAAGGGGCTCGTGGCAGTTACCCCCGGGTCTGCATTCAATACACCAGGATGGCAAAGAATTTCCTATGCGACCTCTATGGGACACCTCCAGGAAGCGGTGCGCCGCATCAAAAGCCTCACCTGATCTCTCATCCTTTTTTCTTTGTCATCGCTCGTTCACATAGCAGCCTCCTGACAGTAACCATCCATTTTCATGGTATGCAACTTTAGGAAAGGATAACAACCGGCAGTACCAACACAATCAGGGACGGCATCACCGCCCTTTTTGGTACATCCACACTCTCGAGATCTACCCAGTGTCACTGCGAAGGAGAGATAAGGGATGGAATGCCACCTTGATCATGGTATACCCTGATCAGGCACAATGCCCGTTCTTAGGGGAAACGGCGGCCAGGGGAAACTAGTATGATCACCATCTACAAGACCGGTCCGAAAAATGGTCTTGAGACCATCAACACCTTCGAAAGCGGTGCCTGGGTGCACGTGGTCAGTCCCAGCCAGGCCGAGATCGAGGACTTGGTCTTTCGCTTCAGCATTCCCCCCGATTTTTTTACCGATCCGCTCGATGTTGATGAGAGAGCCCGAATCGAACGGGAGGAAGGAAACACCCTGATCGTGCTCCGGACACCCCGACGTGAGGCTACAGAGGCCGATATCCCCTTCACCACGCTCCCGATCGGTATCATCCTCACGCAGGGGCTCGTTATCACAGTCACCCTGACGGAGGTTGATGTGGTCCAGGAGTTCCTGAACGGGAAGGTCCGGAACTTCTCGACCATGAACCGGACCCGGTTTGTAATCCTGCTCTTCCTCCGCACATCCCTGATGTTCCTCCGGTACCTTAAGGATATCAACCGGACCACCGCAGCAATTGAGAACGACCTTCACAAAGCCCTCCGAAATGAACAGCTGATCCGGCTGCTCAATATGGAAAAGAGCCTGGTGTTTTTCATTACATCGCTCCGGTCGAATGCCCTGATGCTCGAGAAGTTCAACACCTCGGGCTGCATGAAGATGGATGATGACGACCGGGACATCTTCGAGGAGGTGGTGATTGAGAACAAGCAGGCGATCGAGATGGCAAACATCTATACCAGCATCCTGACCGGGACAATGGATGCCTTCGCCTCCATCATCTCAAACAACCTGAATGTGATCATCAAGCTCCTCACCACTGTCACCATCATCCTGATGATCCCGACCCTCGTGGCGAGCATCTACGGGATGAACGTCGAATTGCCGTTCCAGCACAACCCGTATGCCTTCCTTATCGCGATCGCGTTCTCGATTATCGCATCAGTGATTGGCATAGTATTTTTCTGGAGAAAGGAGTTCTTTTAAGGCTCTTCGCTCTTCTCTTGGTTTAAAAATGATGGACTGGATGAATAATGGGAGGTATCCGACCTACACTCCCCGATCCTATATACGCGCCTTTTCCGTGCTCCCAGCGGCAGTGCATTGACTCACTTTGTTGGTCACCTCGACTCGGTCTTCCCGAATATAAGAGCGATGAAAATATTTTAAAGGATTTTTCAGTGATAAACCGGTTTTCCCCTTCAATTCACAGAATAATCAGGTGTCCGCGGGGGAATGTTGATAGACTTTCACATCAAAAATTACTCTGATTCATATGAAAGGGATGCTACCATACCTCCTCTTTCGCCCTGACGCATTTTTCAGTGAGCGGATGAAGGAGCCCGAGGACCTGAAAATTCCCGGAATAATTGTGGTGATTGGGGCAATCATCTCCGCAGTGACAGCGTACCTGATGTCCGGGGTCTATTCAGGTCTGTTCTCTGCTGCCGCAGGAGAGGGAATGGCCTCGGTGATGGGGGCTTTCAGTGCACTCTCTGCATTTTTTGCCTTTCTCATCCTCTGGTGGATCATCTTTGCGGGGATATTTTATCTCCTCTCCATGGCTTTTGCAGGGAACGGCATGTTCAGGAGAACCCTTGAATTCACCGGTTACGGTCTTGTTCCAGTCATCGTAGGATTGATCATCTCCGCTATCGTCTCCCTCTATTATATACCCCTGGTGGAAGTGCCGGTCATCTCGAACATCCAGGATCCCGCTGCTGTACAGCGTTTCATGAGTGATATCCTGACGGATCCGGCCTTCCGCGAGTTTACCAGGATATCGGCGGTGATCTCGGTCATCTTCCTTGCATGGAGTGCGAACCTCTGGATTTTTGGCATCAGGCATGCCAGGAACCTGACCGTTCGGAATGCCATCATCGTGGTCCTTATCCCTGTCGTAATTTTTGCGATCTATACGCTCTATACTGCATTCGTCGGAATGCCGTTCCTGGGAGGTCCATAATGAAAACAGGGATTTTCCTGGTCCTGTTCGGATTGATCGCCTTCTCCCCGTTCATTTCCCTTGTGGGAGCCCAGCAGGTTGGAGAGGGTGCCGCCCAGGTCACCGTTTCGAGCGTTGACCTCAATCCCGGAGTCTTCTTTGAGGGAGATACCGGGATCATCACCATAGAGATAGTAAATAACGGGCTGGAGAGTGTTGCAATACGGAGGGCTACGATGTACGACGCCGATATCTCCATACTGTCCAGTTCCTATGACACCACGACGACTGTTGGTGCAGGCAACCGGATGCAGTTTACGTTCACCATAAAGGCGGATGTCCCCCCCGGTATTTATTACCCCAGCTTCTCCCTCGACTTCCGCGATGCCGGGTACCTCCGATATCCCGTCCAGATCCGGGTCGAGAACGATCCCCTTGAAATCTCCGTCCTGAATAAGCCTGATACTTTTAGTGCCGGAAGGAAAGAGCAGATCGACATCATGGTGGGCAACCCGAGGGATAATGCCATCGGGAGTGTGATCGTCCACTTGTGGGGGACGTCCCTTGACCCGGCCCCCTCAAGTTACTTTATCGGGACCCTGGACCCTGATAAGGCCCAGAAGATCTCCTTCAATATCACCCCGGCAGAACCCACCAGCCTGGAGATCGCTGCCGATTACAAGAATGGGATCAATCCCCATTCTTCGGTGGTCACACTCCCGATCGTCTTTGGGGAATCCAAGAGACAGGCCGATCCGATCCTCTCGAACATTCTCATTGAATATGAGAACGGGAAGTATACCCTTACCGGGGATGTCACCAACGCCGGTCTCGAAGTGGCAAATTCGGTGGTGCTCTCTGCGGGGGAGGGAGCAGAGCCCGTGAACCCCTACCGTGAGTATGTCGTAGGCTCCCTCCAGCCTGATGATTTCTCCAGCTTCGAGATCACCTTCCTTGCCGAGAACACCAGCAAGGTACATGTGAACATGGAGTATAGTGACGTCGACGGCAATCCCTATCAGCGGACCACTCCTGTGGTCATCCCACCAAAGAACAATGCCAGGGAGAACTCACCTGGTATTGCCCCTGCCATGATCGCTGTCATCCTCGTGTCGGCTGCTGTAATCGGGGGAGCAATCTGGTACTCATGGAAGAAACGATAAATCAGGAGTGTAACGGCGACACCATCATCCGGTTTCGTGAAGTGACGAAAGTATACCCTCTTCCCGGTGGGGATGTGGTGGCACTCGACAAGGTGAGCCTTGACATCGGCAAAGGGGATTTTATTGCCATCATGGGCCCTTCAGGCTCGGGGAAGTCTACCCTTCTCAATCTGATGGGCTGCCTCGACACCCCGACTGCGGGTACTCTTTGTATCAGAGGAAGGAACATACTCGGGATGAGCGATGAAGATATGACGGTTCTGCGGAGAGACTATCTCGGGTTCATCTTCCAGCAGTTCAACCTCCTGCCGCTGTTGACCGCTCTTGAGAATGTGCAGTATCCTTTGATCCTCAAAACAGGAAGCCGGGAATGCGTGGAACGCTGCAGGGAAGTACTCAAGGCTATGGATCTTGATGCGTCGCTCTTCTCGCACAAGCCAAGTGAGATGTCCGGGGGGCAGCAGCAGCGGGTCGCCATCGCGCGCGCACTGGTCAACGACCCGGAGATCCTCCTTGCCGATGAACCGACCGGAAACCTCGATTCAAAGACAGGCGCGGCAATCATGCATCTCCTCGATGATCTCAACCGGGACCGGGGAAAGACGATCATCATGGTCACCCATGATCCTTCGATAGCAGAATACGCCCACCGGGTGATACGGATCGTTGATGGGAAGATATCATGAGCCTCCGGAGCTGCAAGAGAATCCGGAGGAGGTGACAGGTATCCATGCATTCCCTGATGTTCTTTGAGCTTGCACAACGGAATGTCCGGCTCCACTGGCTCCGTTCGCTTCTCGCCATCCTCGGTATCATTATCGGTGTCGTGACTATCGTATCGATGGGGATTCTCGGGAATAGCCTGGTCCTTGCCATCTCCGACAGCCTCTCCACCGTCGGTGATTCAATCATCGTGACTCCTCATGTGGGTGGCATGGGATTTGGGGGATCGCAGTCGTCAAACCTCCTCTCCGACCGCGATGTGGAACAGATCAGGCGTGCAGCTGCCCCCCATCTCACCATTCCCGTGTATTCGGGAAGTTCCCGGATGAAGATAGGCTCAGAGGACACGGTGGGGACGATCTATGGCCTCAAACCCGATGATATCCCCGTCCTGCTCGAAGTTGACCAGGGATCCTATCTCCGGGGAGCTTCTGGCGCCATGGTGGGAGCGACCTTTGCCGAAGAGAATGAAATCAAGGTCGGATCCCGGATCAGCCTTGGTGACAAGGGGTCGGTACGGGTCGTCGGAATCCTCAAGGAGCGGGGGATGGGGTTTGATATCAACCCTGATTTCGGGATTGTGGTCGAAGATCAGTGGTTTAAACAGGCGTTCGGGCAGGAAGAGTACAACCAGGTCATCGTCAAGGTAAACGATCTGAATAAGATTGAGGAGGTCAAGGACTCCATCGACCGTACGATGAACCGCAAGGAAACCGTGGTCGATGTGATCGACACAAGGGCGATACTTGAAACGATCCTGACTACGTTCGGCCAGATCTCAACGTTCACTACCGTCATCGGGGGGATATCCCTCATCGTTGCAGGGGTGAGCATCCTGAACATCATGCTGATGTCGGTCACTGAGCGGATCAAGGAGATTGGGGTCATCCGGAGCATCGGAACGCAGAGAAAGGAAGTGCTGCGCATGTTCCTGTACGAAGCCCTCATTCTCGGCCTGATCGGAAGTTCCATCGGAGGGGCTCTCTCAATCATAGGCGGTTATGCTGTGAGCATGGTGATGCTCCAGACCACCGAGTACCTCTTTGTACCGTCCAGTCTCGTCTATATCGTGTACGGAGTGGGATTCGGCCTCGGGACAAGCCTCATCTCTGGTTTGTACCCTGCGTGGAAGGCATCGAACCTGAACCCGATTGAAGCGCTCCGGCATGAGTAATTGGCCGCTGAATGGAGCCGTCCTGGAATAGAGTGGATTCATATGCAATAGGGGGATGCCATTGTATCAGCCGGGATCCCTTATGAATTGTTACCGGCTGCTTCCATCGGCTAAGCCCCCTGGGATAACCGGGGATAGTCTCCCCGGAAACGTCCCCTCCTCCCGGTTTTACCCTGTTTCTCCGTGATCCTTCCCTCCAGGAACATTTTCATCGGGAACTCATCTACTTGACTTTCGGGAAGGTTGAAGGAAAAAGAGATGGTCGGGATTACCAGTTCAGGAGCAGCGATTTTGTCCGGGTATAGGAATGGTATGCGGAGATCCCATTCTCCCGCCCTATCCCACTCTCTTTCACCCCGCCGAAAGGAATTTCCGGCGGGATAGTGAGATGACGGTTCACCCATACCATCCCTGCCGCAACGGAAGAGAACACCTCATGGACCACGGAAAGGTCGTTGGTCCATATGGAGGCTCCAAGACCGTACGGGGTGGAGTTGGCTTTTGCTATGGCAGTTTCAAGATCATTGACCGGCACAACCGGCAACACCGGTCCGAACACCTCCTGCTGGAGGAGGATACATTCCGGGGTCGTGTCGGTCACCAGGGTTGGTGCATAGAAGAATCCTTTTCCATGGGTGCCCCCAGTCATGACGTTTCCTCCGGTGAGAATGGTGCCCTGCCCCTTCTTTTCGACGGTATTGACAAAAGAGATCACATTATCCAGTTGAGGCTTTCCAGACAACGGACCCATATCACTCCCTGGATCCAGCCCGTTCCCCACCCTGATCGCCTCCACCTTGTTCTTCAGCCTTACAACAAACTCTTTTGCGATATCGTGATGCACATACAGCCGCTTTACCGCGGTGCAGGTCTGGCCGGCATTGTAGAACCGTCCCTTTATGACGCCGGATACTGCCTTCCCTATATCAGCATCCTTCCAGACGATCATGGGATCGGATCCCCCCAGTTCAAGGGAGAGATCCTTCAGCTGCGACCTGGCGAGTTCCTGAATCCTGTACCCGGTTGCCCTCTCCCCGGTAAATGAGAGCTTCCTGACAGCAGGATGTCTGGCTATTCCCTCCCCTACCACCTCGCCTTTGCCAGTGACCACGTTCAGGACTCCAGGCGGCAGTCCGGATAGTTCAAGCAACGATGCAAGGGAGAGGCAGGTGAGCGGGGCAGAGGATGAGGGCTTGAAGACGAGGGTATTTCCCGCAAGCAAGGCAGGTGCCACTTTCCAGCCCATAATGATGGCAGGCATGTTCCATGGAATGATGGCCCCGCATACCCCGATGGGCTCCCTTTTTACCAGGGCATCACCCAGAGATCCCAGGGCGATAAAGTCTCCATTCATGGCACCCGATATTCCGGCAAAGAACTCGAGAATATTGGCAAATCCGCGGATCTCGTCCACAGCATCCCTGAGCGGCTTTCCCTGTTCCATAGTGAGCAGCCGGGCGAGTTCCTGGTGCTGTTCCCGGACATTTCCCGCAGCCCGGTGCAGGATCATCCCCCTCTCCCGGACGGTCTTTTTACCCCAGCTGTCAAAGGCTGCCTGGGCAGCGCTGACTGCCTCATCCACCTCGTGAAGAGTTCCCTCGGGAACCTGGTCGATCACCTCCCCCGTGGCAGGGTTGATCACCGGTATCCAGCGCTCATCTGCAGAGGATATCTCTTTTCCTCCGACCCTCATCTGCATGAAGAGAGGGTGTACGTTCATCCTATTTACCGTACCGGGACATTACCGGTCCAAGAGAGGAACCGATGCAGCCTGCAATGATCGCAAGAACCATTTTACCCCCCCAATTCAATATCCGAGCTGAGGTGTGATAGTTGAGGATAGGGATGCTCGGAGATACCCACGATCATCTCCCCCATATCAAAAAAGCGGTGAAGGTGCTGAACCGTGAGGCTGCAGATCGGTATCTCCACACCGGGGACTTCATCTCCCCGTTCGTGATCCCGGTACTGGCGACCCTTGCAGGGGAAGTCTCTGGGGTGTATGGGAACAATGACGGTGATCATGATCTCCTCCGGCAGCGGTGCAGGGAGACAGGAAATGTCAGTATCGCCGGCACTTTTTCCGAGTTCCACGCTGACGGGGTAAGGATTGCTCTCCTGCACGGACATGAGGGTGCCATTCTTGACGTCATAGTCGAGAGTGGACTATACGATGTCGTGGTGTACGGGCACTCGCACCGGGCAGGCATTGCCGAGAAAGGCCCGACCCTTGTGATCAATCCCGGGGAAGTATGCGGATACCTGACAGGATATTCCACCTGTGCCATGTACGACACCGAACGCAGGGAAGGCTGGATCATCCGGATCTGAAACCGGGAGAAATAGCACAGGTTCATAGGTGATTACGACTAACAATTCATCTCATGCACAGAAGGTACGGGATCATCGTCGGGTTCATTGTTTTTCTGGTAATTGCATTCATTCCGCTGGATCCCGTGACCTTTCCTTATCCCGCTCAGCTCGCAGCAGCAGTGACCGGTCTGATGGTGGTCTGGTGGATCACTGAGGCGATTCCGCTCTACGCTACTGCACTTGTTCCTCTGGTCCTGTTCCCGATCCTTGGGATCCTTTCGCCCAAAGAAGCAGGGGTCTCATATGCGGATCAGACGGTTTTCCTGTTCATGGGCGGGTTCTTGATCGCCTCGGCCATGATGCGATGGAACCTTCACCGACGCATCGCCCTCAATGTGATCAGCCTTGCCGGTTCGGGAACAAAGAAGCTCGTGCTGGGGTTCATGGTTGCTACCGCGTTTATCTCGATGTGGATCTCCAATACAGCCACGGCGATGATGATGATCCCGATCGCCCTCGCCCTCGTCACAACCCTTCTCCCGGGAGTCTTGACTGATAAAAACAGTGAAAAGGGTGGTGAGCGACAGTTCGCTACCTGCCTTCTTCTTGGAGTCGCGTATGCCGCCACCATCGGGGGAATGGCTACCCTTATCGGTACTCCGCCAAATGGGATTCTTGTCGCCCAGTTGTCGAGTATTTTTCCGGCTGCGCCAGAGATTGATTTCTTCTCATGGATGATTTTTGCAGTGCCCTTTATGGTCATATTCCTGTTTATCGCCTGGTTCTGGCTGACATCGGTCACCCACCGGCATATGCCAAAGGTGATATCAGGGAGCAGGGATATGATCGGGCATGAGCTGAGCGATCTCGGCCCGCTCAAATCAGGAGAGAAATGGACACTCCTGATCTTCCTTTCTGTCGCCCTCGCCTGGATATTCAGAACCCCAAAGGAAATTGGCTCTCTGGTAATCCCGGGAATTACCACCTATATTCCCGGGATCACCGATGCCACCATCGCAATCTGCGGTGCATTGATCCTTTTCATGCTTCCCGTTGATTCTAAAAAAGGTATCTTCACCCTCGACTGGGAATCAGCGAAAGGAATACCCTGGGGGATCCTCATCCTATTTGGAGGAGGGATTTGTCTCTCGGAAGGAATTATTGCAAGCGGGCTGGCCGAGGTAATCGCCAATTCGTTCACCCTCCTTGCCGTGCTCCCGCTGATCGTGATCATTCTCGTCATCTCTCTCTTTATCACCTTTCTCAATGAGGTGGTCTCAAATACCGCAATGGCATCGATCATGGTCCCACTGATGGCAATCACATCGGTATCGATGGGCATCAATCCATTGATGCTGATGGTTCCGGCAGCCCTTGCCTCGTCGCTTGGCTTCATGCTCCCGGTCGGAACTCCTCCGAATGCGATCGCTTATGGGACAGGGTACCTGTCTACCAGGGAGATGGCCCGCGCTGGTCTTGCCCTGAATGTCATCGGGTGTATCCTGATCACGGTTTTTATGACCCTGGTCATCCCCACCGTACTCGGAATCTCTCCTGAGCTCCCCGCATGGGCTGTTATTCCCACGAAGTGAACCCCGAGAGGGTGGCAGCCATAGCCGAGAGGAGGGAGATAACCCATTCTTTCTGCAAAGCAGTTCCTGAATACCCCACAGAAAGAGTGAGGCAGTCACGGAAGGTCGAGGCCGCAAGGCAGAGTCCTGGTGGGTATTCAACCGGCCCAAGCATCCATGCATCCCTTACCGGAACACCATAGTCAACGACTCCTTCAGGGATGACGCCCAGGTTGGTGAAGAAGGGATTTTTTCCGGAAAGTCCCTGCCGTGTCTTCCCTTCCATCTCCGCCAGTTTTTCCTCCACCTTCCAGAATCCCTTATCAAATTCCGTTTCAAGGAGTGCCGCGGCGCCGATCCCGGCATGACCTGATTTGCATGATGCCATCAGGGTATGGATATGGCGGACAACATCGGTCGGATCAATATGATCTGGGATCATCACTGGCAGTTCGAATGCGACGGAAAAGTTCGAGAGAGCATGGTGAAAACTAAGAGACTGATAACGTCGCAGGTCAATCGAGGTGAGCACAGGATTGCAGGTATTGGGTAGTGGCGGTGCCATTTTAGCTAGTGCTAGAATAAATGAAGCGAGGAGGAGGTCGTTGATTGTCACCGAATGATTATGCGCAAATTGACGAACAGAGGAGAACCCCGTTTGTCCAATAGTCTGTTTTACATACTGCCCTTCCCCGACTTTCAAGGACTCGAAGGGAATATTCCATCCCCCCTCCCGCCTCCTAATCCGTCGGGCGGCGGTAGCCAGTTCGTCTCCTGAAAACAGGGAGAGGATGCTTTTCAGGGAGCGATCATGCGGATTTCCCAGAGGGGGGTTCATTCCTTTCCCTCTTCCGGAACGATACAGGCTTGCGAGGAGGCTCCCAAACGATTTCACCCCATAAGCATCGGTCATGGTATGGTTGAACGAGATGCAGAGCAGATCGTTATCTGATCGGATCAGCCGTACACGGCCCATAGGACCCTTCAGGGGATCGAGCGATGATTCCATGAGGCTGGAAAGGGCTATGTCCGGATGTGCAGTTGTAATGACATCCCAAGAGGGGGTATCGGACCCGGGGAAGGCAGGTTCGAAGAAGGGGGAGTCACCCGGGGTAAATTTTGCGGTTGTGAGGACTTCGGCAGCCATGGCCTCCCTGACAGCCTGTTCCAGTGTAGGTAAATCGACTGCTCCTTCAAATTGGATAACAAGATGAATCATCTGGTCCCATATCGTCTTCAATAGAAAGTTCCACTGGTCATTTACCGATGCGGGAATGCGCCAGCTATCCCCTTCCTGCCGGTGCTGATCTTCCACTGCCTTCTGTTCAGCCACTGCGGATACCTCCCATAGAGTGGTCTGGAGGATACATCAATCATTTTGATGGACTTACGCCATCTCTACCGGTTTTTTACCCCATTATCCAAGAGCAATCCGACTCTTAATACGCTAAAGTATACAACAATGTATATATCTGTACAATACATATCGACATTCATGCAGACAAAAATCATCCTTGATGAAGAGGAGATGCCAAAGCGTTGGTATAACATCCAGGGGGATCTCCCGTCACCACTGGATCCTCCACTCAATCCCCAGACAAAGAATCCTGCAACCCCTTCTGATCTTGCCGCGATATTCCCCATGGAGCTGATACGGCAGGAGATGAGTGCTGACCGGTACATTGACATTCCAGGGGAGGTACAGGATGTCCTCCGTCTCTGGAGGCCGACCCCGCTCTACCGGGCAACCCGGCTCGAGAGAGCCCTGAAGACCCCGGCAAAGATCTATTACAAATGGGAGGGTGTCAGCCCAGCAGGGAGCCATAAACCCAACACCGCGGTTCCGCAGGCATATTATAATATGAAGGAAGGGGTGGAGCGGATCGCCACCGAGACTGGTGCAGGCCAGTGGGGATCGGCGCTTGCATTCGCCACCATGCTCTATGATATCCAGTGTAGTATCTACATGGTCCGGTCGAGTTATACCCAGAAACCGTACCGGAAGTCCATGATGAACGTATGGGGTGCCGAATGCATCCCGAGCCCGAGCACGAAAACGAATGCAGGACGGGCGATGCTCGAGAAAGATCCAGATACCCCCGGGAGTCTTGGCGTCGCGATATCAGAAGCGGTTGAGGATGCAGCGACGCATTCCAATACGCACTACTCCCTTGGCTCCGTGCTCAATCATGTCTGTCTTCACCAGACGATTATTGGCCTCGAATGCCGCGCACAGCTTGCATCGGTGGAATCATATCCCGATATTGTTATAGGTTGTGTTGGTGGCGGATCCAATTTTGCGGGAGTCTCGTTTCCCTTTGCTGGTGACAAGCTCATCGGGAAGCATCCCGAGGTCGAGATCATCGGCGTTGAACCTGCATCCTGCCCGACGCTGACCAAAGGACTCTACGCGTATGATTATGGTGATGAGGCGGGTCTGACCCCTATCATGAAGATGTATACGCTCGGACACGATTTCATTCCCCCCTCCATCCATGCAGGTGGCCTGAGGTATCACGGCGATTCACCAATCGTTTCAAGGCTCGTCCATGACGGCGTGATGAGAGCGGTCTCTTACCATCAGAGCGAGGTCTTCGACGCAGCCCAGACCTTCGCGAGGAGTGAAGGGTTCATCGTTGCCCCGGAGACCTCTCATGCGGTCAAAGCAGCCATCGATGAAGCCCTGAAATGCCGGAAGAGCGGTGAGGAGAAGACGATCCTGTTCAACGCATCCGGGCATGGCGACTTTGACATGTCAGCATATGATGCCTACTACGCAGGAAATCTGTCCGATTATGAATATCCGGACAGCCTGATACGGGAAGCCCTCAGCAGGCTTCCGAAAGTTCCATGAGGATTCCCCTCCTCCTCCTCCATCTCCTTGGACAAGTAACTCCTTCCTTGTAGTCCTTACATGACTGTCACTATTGGATTCCTGGTCAATCCCATTGCGGGAATGGGTGGTGCCGTTGGGCTTAAGGGGACCGATGGCCTTCTGGCTGAAGCCATCAAGAGGGGAGCCCGGCCGGAAGCAGGGAACCGGGCCCTGGTGGCACTGCGGAAGCTCAAGGGTGCCCCCCTCCGTTTCCTGAGCTGTTCGGGACCGATGGGCGAAGACGCGCTCAATGTTGCCGGCATCACCGGGTTTGAGGTGGTATACCAGACACCACACCCCACTACCTCAGAAGATACGAGACGTGCCTGTGCAGTATTCGAAGTACACGGGGTCGACCTGATTCTGTTCTGCGGCGGTGACGGTACAGCACGGGATGTCTATGATACGGTCCTTGACCGTATCCCTATTCTGGGAATTCCGGCTGGAGTGAAGATGTATTCAGCCGTCTTTGCCACCACCCCCGAATCAGCAGCGGCTATTATCCTCAACCTCTCACAGTCGGTCCGGCATATGAGGGACGCAGAGATAGTTGATGTGGATGAGGAAGCATACCGCGATGGCGATCTCAGGACCCGGCTCCATGGCTATGCACAGAGCCTGTATCTGCCTGGACTGGTCCAGGGGACAAAACAGGTCCTGGAAGACCAGGACGAAGACCGGGCCAAAGAAGGCATCGGGAGGTTTCTCGCCGAAGTGATCCTGGGGACCCCCGATATTTTGTATCTTATCGGGCCTGGGAGTACCACAGGGGCGATAGCGCGGGAATTTGGAATTCCAAAAACCATTCTTGGGTTTGATGCCGTGAAGCAGGGGAGGCTTGTTGCATCAGACCTGAATGAAGAAGAGATAATCCGGCTGCTGGAGAGGGAGAAAAAATCCCGGCTGATCGTGAGTATCATTGGAGCCCAGGGATCCGTCCTGGGCAGAGGTACCCGGCAGGTCAGCCCCAGGGTGATCCGGATGATTGGGATCGAGAACATTATCGTTGTTGCCACCCCGCACAAACTGTCTGAGACCCCGGTCCTTTTTGTCGACACCGGGGACGAAGCACTTGACAAGGCTTTCGGGCCGCATATTTCAGTGATATCGGGATACCAGATCGCGCAGAGGAAGCGGATTGGGGTGCTGACAACGAAGGAGTGAATCTCCCCCTCTTTCGCCCCTGTGACTTCATGGGGGTCCTCTCTCCACGTCTGATCCTATCCCCTACAGTCAGCATGACCGGATCACTTGCCGGGCCAGGATATTGGTCCCTGGGGGTATAACCTGCTTTTGTGCGATGGTCGGCAGCCAGGGACGGGGGATGGTCGATGACACACCATCTGCTCTCACGATAGTGCATGTGTGGGGGCCCCTGTATTCCCTGCCGGTTTAACCCCGGAGCATGTCAGCTGAGGGGGGTCAGAACGGTGGGGACTGACCATTGTGATGTGGCAGGAGGTTGAGAACGAACATGGGGGGAAAGACAGGGTCGTAAGGCCATCTGTTGAGCTGGAAAAGAGCGGCGTCTGGTCATCCCTTCCAGGGGCAGGATGGTGTGTAAGCTAACCCATTCGTCATGCAAGGTCCCCATGGTCCATGTACATATTCCCTCATCGGGGACCCCTGCCCCTTACCCATTCATCAGAAGGGGCTACTCCTCCCTGGTCGTGAAACGCCATTGGCAGAACAGGTCGGGAGGATGGGGATCAGGAGGGGCAAAAAGACACTCGACAACGATCCTCTCGTCAATCTCCCTTGCGAAACTGGTAAATTCTGCCCGGTGCATCTCCCTGCAGACGTATTCAGAGAGCCCCCTCCGAATGCGGGCCTCCTGGGTTGGACAGGAGGGCACCCTGATGATCACCTCACCTGGCTTCTCTTCTATATCGTAGTCTACGATCATCGCCCAGGGAAAGAGCCGCAATGCCCTGACAAATCCGGTGAGACCTGTCTCGGTTATACCGAACCGGTTCCTGATGTCCTTTGCAGCCATCGAGGCAACGCGGCCCCAGACCTTTTCGTTCAGCAACTCGGCAACGGGCTGCCCGAACTCGTCGGCACAGGAGAGAAACCAGAATGCATCCACGACACGGTAGTGCCAGAGGAGGAACTCCAGATACTCATGTTTCTCTTGGTTATTCATACAGTCAAATTGATCAAGGTTCATACATTCTCCGTTTTGAATCAGAGAGACTGGGTGGTTACCTCCAGATTAGTTTAGGTGATCCATCCCTTCCTGACCCATTCATCGTATTCGTCCCGCCTCCACTCGCGGTTCTCCTCCACTATTCGTGCGAAAAAAGCCCGGTTCTCCCCGATGATCGCGGACTGTCCGGGATATTGTACCTGTGTCCGTATGGCCATGGTGAGCATCGCCCCCAGGTTCCGGGCTCTCTCCTCCGCTCCGAACAGGGAATCGGAATCATCCCCGGTTGATACGCTGATCCCATCAAGTGCAAGGATACCAAGGTAGCTGAGGACATGGTTCAGGTAGGAGATAACCTCCTCTCCTCCGGAACTCCAGGTTGTCGCGACGGCACACCCATACTTCCCTGCGAGCGTCTGGTAATGGATGGCATCAGCCAGCCGGTCGATGAAGACCTTCATTTGCCCGGTGACATGATCGATATAGACCGGCGAGCCGAGCACAATTCCATGGGCGGCAATCATCCGCTTATAGATGAACGGGAAATCGTCAGTATTCAAGCAGGCTCCTGTCAGCGAACAGCTCTCGCATGCGGTGCAGGCTTCGATCCGGAGCGAGGTCAGATCGATCAGCTCGGTCTTTGCCCCTGCAGCCGCGGCACCGGCAAGGACCCATTGCAGGAGCATGCGGGTCCGGCTCCTCATCTCGCGGGGGCTGCCACTGATGCCAAGGATAAAGAGATCCTCTCCCGGACCTTTCATACTCTGTATCGGTGCAGGTACCGCTCCACCCTCCATGCCCGCTCCTGGTACGTTATTCTGATCCGGGATCTTCCTGCCAGAGCCCGAATGGATTTCCTTCCGTGTCGGTGCAGATTGCGAGGTGGCCAAACCCTGGTACCTGCGTTTTTTCCAATACCATCGACCCGCCCAGTCGCTTCACTCTCGAGGCATACTCATCGATATCAGGGACACCAAAATAATTCATGATCCGCTGGTCCGGGCTCCCCCGTTTTCCCATACCCCCTCCGGTTGCCGGTTTTCCCTCGAGGTCGCGGGTCTCTATCAGGTAGAAATCGGGAAAACCGGGCGGGGCGGTGAAGGTCCAGCCGAAGAGCCCGGAATAGAATGCCCTTGCCCGTGCAACGTCATCTGCCGGTACATCAAAGTGAACTATTGTTGGCATGCGAATTCACGAAGTGATACTCATGCAGATCCGGTATTATGTTTTTCCCCCATGCTTCTTCAATTATCAATTCCTGGCCGGGAGGGGGGGTGAAGAACAGTATCGTACCGGGTTATGAAGACCAAGTCTTCTGGCCTGATCGACAGGGTGACCTTATCTCTTTCCAACGGCGGCACAGTAGAGAACAAACTCCTCTTTTTTATCGAGCCCCAGCAGATCAGCCATGAGTTCGTCATCAAAAGCCCCGATGGCACAGGCCCCGCACCCCACCTGCTCTGCGGCAAGATAGAGATTCTGGCAGGTATGTCCGGCATCAAGGTGGACCAGCCGGTATGCCCGTTCTGAATATCTCCAGGCCATCCGGTAGATGACAGTCGACCAAAGAAAGGTGACCGCTGATGAGCGGACAAAAGCCTGGCCCAGACAGGCCGCCATCACTTTGTCGGTGATCGAAAGGTCGGCCTCGATCGCGACGAGTGAATGGGAGAACGGTACATACCGATAAAGGCCAGGGGGAAGAGAGGTCACCCGGTTGATGAGCAGGTAGGTTTCAAGGGCATGGCGCCCCCCTGCAGAGGGAACGTTCCTCAAAGTATAAAATGGGTCCACGACCTGCACGACACCCTGGGTGCACCAGAGGAGATAGGACAGTTCCTCGATACTGATCGGCTCTTTCCGATAATGACGAAGAGAGCGCCTCGTCTCGATTGCGTGACGGAGATCCATAGGGGGTGCGGTAATGGCCCCGGGCTTTGGGAGGGGAATGTACTGGGTCCCTTTGGGCACAGCTTTTGCAAGCGGGGGAGGCGTTTTTTTCAGGTTCTGATCGGAGGGAGAGAGATGGTCATACTGCGTGAGTTCCATGAAGGTGGCGCCGGTCGGCTGCATAGCGAGTGGTTGATATGTGACCTGATATAAAGAGACCGATTGGACGAACCTGTTCTCCTGCCATTCCCCACCCGATTCCACCAATCTTCATAAGTCTCTTCCAGCCAGAGCGTATATGATCCAAAAAATGCCTCAGGCCATGGCATCGCTCCCGGTGCTGCTGACCTATCTCTTCGAAGCGGTCGTCCTTCTTGCCCTGGGATTCTCCTTGCCAGCATCATCGTTGAAACAGGCATCTTCTCACGGCTGAGCGGTCTCATGAGAACGCTCTGCCGGATCTCCGGACTCTCCCATGAATCTACCACCTCCCTCCTTGCCATCTTCATCAATCCTACGGCGGGAAAGGCCATGGATGCAGGCCTTTACTATGATGAAAGGTCGGAAAAGAGGAGATCATCCCCACGCTCGTGATGAGCACCTTTCCGATAGTCCTTGGTGAATCGCTCTTCAGGGTGCATCTGCCTGTAGCAGTGGTCCTCCTGGGCCCGGTCATTGGAACCATGCACTTACTCCTGAACCTCTTCGCAAGTGATCTCCAGACACTTGGTGCCATTCTCTACACGAGACTGGTGCTCCATAAAAAGCCCAACGACGCTCCTGTGAAACGACACCGGCTCAAGAAGGAGAAGTCTCCTTCTCCCGCCGTAAGATCGTGGGAGGTATTCAGAAGGCATGGCCTCAGCTGATACGAATAATTCCCGTCACCGTTGTAGCTATTCTGATATTTACCATTCTCACCGTCTACGGGGTCATGGACCTGATCGGGATCTTCTTTGAACCGATTCTCGGTGCCATCGGCCTGCCGGGCGAGAGCTCAACATCCCTTGGGTGGCCCAGATACTCCGCTCATGTGCCGGGTACGCAGTGGTGGCCTCCCTGGTGAACACCGGGGTCTTCCTGGTCAAGACTGCCCTGATGACCCTGATCGCCGGGAGCATGATGGTGATAACCCTCATCTACCTGCGGTATACCCTCCCGCTCAATCTCTCCCTTTTTGGAACATTCGGCGACAGGATAACGGCAGTCTCCTATACCTGCAGCATGACTGCGAGACTGATTACGCTGGGCCTCGTGATCCTCCTTTTGTGAGAGTTATTCTGGCGTTCGCCCGATCAGAACCGGGGCATTATGGAGGGAACGTCCCCTTCTCCCCGGGCAAATCCCTGTCTCGGGTAACCCCATCCGCCTTGCTCTTCCTGAACAATGCAGTAATGGCAAATGGGACCATGCCGGCTGGTATTCTTCCCTCGTTCCCTTATAAATAAAAGAGGAGATCATTCAGACAATCCGGATCTCACAGGGCTCTCTTCCCTGCAGAGAGAACGGCCAGGGCTATAACCGCAATAACCGTCACATTGGTAATCCCTGGTCCTGCTCTAGTGGGTGAGGGAGGTATTGCATCACTCTCTAAAGGGACCGGGGGTGAAGAGGGTGTTTGCGGGAGTTCGAGAGCGCGGATAACCCCCGTCTCTGAACCGGGAACAACCTCCCCCTGATTGTTCAGCTCAAAGACCCTGAAAACTGTAATTGGATCTCCTGCTCTCTCTGTGGGGACTGTTCCATTCAGGGTGACATCCACTTCAACATCGCTGCTGAGCGGGTAAGAGAGGAGATACCCGCTGATAAAAACGGTACGTCCGGATTTCTCAAACACCGCAGCCTGGTGCCCGTCAACCAACACCCTGGCATTCCACGCTGCCCTGTCAAGATCGGTTGAGAGGACAATGCTGTACCCTTCTATAAAGGTGGTCGGGCCGGCTGGGATGATCAGGAGGACTGCTGAGGCATTGAGCGGGCTGCCGGGAGGGGTGGCATCGGACGGAGGAATGACGGAGACCTCCTGCAGCGAATAGCTCGCAGAAGAGGGCATGATCAGAGCGAGGAGAAGGATTCCAAGAAATGGAAGGATTGAGGTTTTCATCACTGCATCACCATATTTCTATGCGATACTTCTGTTCTTCGATGGGCAGGCCGGGACCAAAGCCAGGGCCAGAACCGGAACCCGTGCTTATTCCTCGAGAACGACATCGATATCATCCTCAAAGAGAAAGAGGTTGTCTATCGTTGTCCCAAGCTCCCTGGCAACGGCATGGGCCAGTTTCAGGGAGGGATTGTATCTCCCACCCTCAAGGAAAACGATGGTCTCTCTCCTGACTCCTACGGCATCAGCGAGATCCGCCTGGGTCATGTCCCGCCGTGCCCGGTACTCCTTCATCCGCGTCTTCATGGGAAGCACCCTTCTTCTCCCTTGGCATATCGCCTTTCCACAATCTGCTGGAAATTACCGGAGGATCAATCTGTATCTGTTGTCTATTTCTCACTACTGTTATAATAATATAACACTGTCCAAGGAATGGTCAACCTTGATCTCTGGATCTACCCGGAGAAGCTAAGATAGTCCTTACCTCGCCGTCAATCCAGGCCGGGGGAGCCGGAATAATTATACTCGCGGAAGGCTGATCGGGGGTCAGCGGTGAGCTGCAGCACTCGGTTCTTCTGTGCTCCCTTCGAGGAACATCCTCCATTGTGCTAGTTTCTGTTCGTACCTGCACGATGCATAGGCAGGGCTCGTAGAAGGGAGTCGTCTGCAAAGAAGAGCAGGCACCTGGGGAGTACAACGGACTAACCGTTGAAAAGAAACCCAGGCGGTCCCTCCATTCGTTCCGATAGATCTGATGGTAGGGTGTTCTGCGAGGAATGCAGGTATATCGTTGAATACGGGTTCGGTGATGTCGCGGTCCATGCTGCCGTTCTGATACCTTCTGGATGCGATCACATCCCACAAGGCGATATGATGATCGGTCAGAAGCCTGGAAAGAGACGGGATGTCGCCCACATCTCCGTTGTTGAGGAGATCGGCCATAATTCTCCAGAACTGGTTATGGGGATTCGCATAGTACTGTTGTCTTTGGATGGACATCTTGGAGGGGAAACTGCCAAGGATAAGAACTTGGGGGGCCTCTCCAGCGAGAGGGGGCAGACCATATTCGCGTGGTGTTCCGGGACTATTGGAGATCATTGCTCAATCATGCGACCGTCCGAGCTGTGCTGCTTTTCTTCCAGCAACCATCAGAATCGGAATGAACAGGTAACACCACATGCTCACTGCAGGATTGATGAACGATACAAAGATCGCAACGATCGTGATGGCCGGGATGGCCAGAGCACGGACTCTTCCTGCAGTATCGAATTGTATCCTCCTTCTCTCCGGCTCGGTATCGTTCGTCAGGTTTGCATACTGGTTCCGGATATACAGCCAGATGAGAGTGAGGGCGATACTCGCACAGAGAAGGTTGATGTGGAAAAGGAGGACGGCTTCGAGTACCGCGTTATAGTCCCCTGAAATAGAGGTCGTGAAGGGAATCAGCACAATAAAGAACAGAAGGAGGAGATTTATCCAGATCAGCCGATCATCAACGAAGTCGATCGACCGGAGGATCCGGTGGTGGGCAAGCCAGTATCCGGCGATGATGAAGAATGCAATGGAAAAGATGAGAAATTCGGGGAACATATCTGCTATCATCCCGGGGAGGAGCGCAGGGGCTTCCCAATCCGGGACGAGAGGCACGGTCAGACTGATCACGAGCAATGTCATGGCAAACGCGAATATGCCGTCACTCAACGCCTCAAGCCTCGATTTTCCAATCCCTTCCTTCCCTGCCACCCCTCGTTCACCAGCCTTTTTTTTAAGAATGGGAAGAGCAAGGATATTATTGTCTGGATTTCTCATTGCAACGGATACAGGCCCGGGTTCACCTTTGAGAGGGAGATCTCGCTAGAGAACAGACGGGATAGGATCCGGTCATCCTTGACTGAAGGCGAGGTTTCCCCTTTTGGGAGGTACGTTTCATTCCCCTGTTTCCATTCCTGGTGTCGAATGTCAGTCCACCAGTTCTCCATTACGACGGCCAGGAAAAGAAGGACAACAACCAGGAAAAAGAAAGGGGATTATCTCCTGATTTTCGGGGGCTTCATGAGAAGCATGGCTACGAGGATACCCAGAAGGGCCAGGATCAGCACGTAAGGGAAGACGCCAAGATAATTCCCGGTTGTCGTCTTGATGAATCCTGCAAGCTGGGGTCCCGCAATGGCCCCTGCCCCATACGCAAGGAATACAACCCCATAGCACCGGGGATAGTCGCAGGTTCCGAAATAACTTCCGGTTGCCGTGGGAGCAATGGCGAGCCAGCCGCCGAGGCAACCCCAGAGGATGGCGAAGGCGAGGATATAGACCGGGACCGACGGCATCTGCCAGAGCAGGCTTGATGCAAGGGCTATCAGGACAAAGGAGAGTATCGCCGTATTCCTTGGATTGAAACGATCCGTCAGGGCGCCAAAGACCGGTCTGCCGCCGCCATTGAATATGGCAAAGAATCCCACCAGGATTGTTGCAAGGCCGGTGGCGATTCCTATCTCCGTCCCGACCGGTTTTGCGATGGAGATCGCCATCAGCCCTGCCAGGCACCCGATAAAGTAGCAGAACCAGAGTCCATAGAACGTGGAAGTCCGGATCATGGCAGACCTGTCGTACTCGCAGAGCTCTTCCCCCTTTTTCGGGACAGGGGGTACCCATCCCGCCGGTCTCCAGCCTTCGGGAGGAAAACGGAGCGGCAGTGCCAGGAGGACGATCAGGATCATGAACACGATGCCGAATATCCGGAAGGTGTTCATGACCCCGGTAGTTCCGATAAGGTATCCTGCAATATTAGCGGTGATGAAGGCAGAGAATCCAAAGCCCAGAAGCGTGAGCCCTACCGCAGCCCCTCGCCGATCAGGGAACCAGCGGGCAGCAACCGCGACAGGAACCCCGTATGCAATACCGACTCCGATGCCTCCGATGACTCCGTAAACGATATACAGCATCCAGACCGAGGTAACGGTCGATGCGAGCAGCCACCCGAGGCCGGTCAGTATTCCCCCGAGGATGGTTATCTTGCGGGGACCGATACTCTCGATATACTTCCCTGTCAGGGTCATCGCGATGGCAAAAAATGCAAGGAATACCGAGAACGGCATCAGGATCTCATTCGGGGTTACCGTCAACCCGAGCGTATCTTGAAAATAACTGGTCAGCGGTCCGACGAAAACACTCCAGGAGTAGATCGTGCCAAGGCACAGGTTGATGATCATGCCGACAATCACAAGGCCCCAGCGGCCTCTCTCTGCCGGCATCCCGAATAAGGACTCTTCAGGAGCCATTCACTGTATACCCCCAGAAAAAAGTGGTTATTCCTCCAGGGTGGAAACATCCCCGGGATCGATCCCCATCTCTTTGGCTTTCAGCACCCTTCTCATGATCTTCCCGGACCTTGTCTTCGGAAGTTTGTCCATGAACTCGATCTCGGAGGGCATCGCGATCGGCCCGAGGGTCATCCTCACATGATAGATAAGGTCAGACTTCAACTTTTCACTCGGGGTGAATCCCACCCTCAGGATGACGAACGCCTTGATGATATTCCCTTTCAGCGTATCGGGCTTTCCGATAACTGCCGCTTCGGCAACGGCCTGGTGGGAGACGAGGGCACTCTCCACCTCGGCAGTGCCGATATTGTGGCCTGCCACGATGATGATGTCATCGGCTCTGCCGATGATCATGATATACCCGTCCTTTCCCTTGACCGCTAGATCGCCGGCCATATAACAACCGGGGATGGTGTTCCAGTATGTCTTGTACCGCTCATCGTTTTTGTATACCGTGCGCAGCATCGCCGGCCATGGATCCCGTATCACAAGGAATCCTCCGTTCCCGGGTGCAACCGGTGTCCCCTTCTTGTCGACGACGTCAGCAACAACTCCGGGGAGCGATTTTCCGGCAAAACCTGGCCGCATGGGCTCGCCCACCATGGTGGCGACCATATGCATCCCGGTCTCGGTCTGCCACCAGGTGTCAACAACCGGGCACCGGTGCTTCCCGATGGCCCGGTAATACCACTCGAAGGCCTCAGGGTTGAGTGGTTCTCCGACAGAACCAAGGATCCGGAGGGAGGACAAGTCATACTTATCAGGCCATTCTTCTCCAACCCTCATGAACATCCTGATGGACGTCGGGGCAGTGTAGAATATCGTGACGCCGAGATCCTGGATGATGTGCCAGAAAGCTCCAGGGTCAGGATAATCCGGGACCGCTTCTGCGAGCACTACTGTGGCGCCAACAGCGAACGGTCCATACACGACATAACTGTGTCCTGTAATCCAGCCGGTGTCTGCGGTACACCAGTACACATCAGTGTCCTTGACGTCAAACACGTTCAGGGTCGTGTAATAGGTACCGACCATGTACCCCCCGCAGGTATGAACAATTCCCTTTGGGGTACCAGTAGAACCTGATGTGTAGAGGATGAAGAGTGGGTCCTCTGCGTCCATGACCTCGGGCTGGCATTCGGCTGATACTCCTTCCATCAGTTCATAGTAGTCGATCTCTATCTCTTTGTGGAGCTCAACCGGCTGTTCAATCTCACGCGAGAGAACGACCACCTTTTCGACGCTTGGGGAATTGATGATGGCTTCTTCGACGATGGTTTTCAACGGGATAGTCTTGCCACGCCGTATTGTTACGTCTGCAGTGATCACTATCTTTGCCTCGGCATCGTTAATGCGCATGTTCAGGGCATTGACCCCGAACCCACCAAAAACGACGCTGTGTACGGCTCCGATCCGGGCACATGCGAGCATTGCGATCACCTGCTCGGGTACGAGGGGCATGTAAATGCATACCCGGTCACCTTTTGTGACTCCGAGCTTTTTCAGGCCATTTGCAAAGCGGCAGACCTCATGGTAGAGCTTCTTATAGGTGAAGATCCTCTCTTCCCCTTCCTCTCCCCTCCAGATGAGCGCCACTTTGTTCCGGCGGTGGTTGTTCACATGCCTGTCCAAACAATTGTAAGTGATATTAAGCTTGGCGTTTACGAACCACTTGGCATAGGGATAGTTCCATTCGAGGACCTTGTCCCACTTTTTGAACCATTCGAGATGGTGGGCCTGGTCCTCCCAGAATCCCGCTTTATCCGTTAAAAATTCCTTATAAGCCTGGGCATAGTCCTTTGTCCACGCCTGCTCCTTGTATGACGGGTCGGGGACATAATATTTCTCATCCCCGGCCATGGACACTTCAAATGATTCTGGCATGTAAAGTTACTCCTTATCCGTGTACGATCCTTCCATCGTCAATCAAATCCTGCATCCGAGTGGATTCATGGGAGTCCCGTTCGGCCCGGGAACCATCATCCCCTGAACGCATTCCTCCTTATGAAGATTTCATGTTGTTCGTCTCACCATGCAGGGAGGCGGACCCTGGGTCAGCCTCAGGTTTGAGCCACATCCCCTATTTCTTCTCCATCCCTCCGGATGTATTGTAATGATTAATCATTATAATAAAAAAACCTGCTGAATCAATGTGACGCCGTGAAAGGATGGACCCCTCTTTTACGATCCTTCTTTAGTAGATGTCTGATGATGAAGGCGCGCAATCCTCTGTCTGCAGAAAAAAAGGAGAGCAGAATGGATTTTATGATTAATTCCTTTTTCCGGGGAAAAAGCATTAAAATGCTCACGCCGAATAGGTTTTTATGAAGATCGCGATTATTGGCGCATCGGGTTATGCCGGGGGAGATATCATACGGCTGTTACTCTCCCATCCCAGGGCAGAGGTGACCTGTGCTACCTCCCGGAAGCTTGCAGGAAAACCGCTGGATTCGGTGCATCCCCACCTGAAGGGCTACACCGATCTCAATTTTGAAAATCCATCCCTCGATTCCATCGATGCAGATCTTGCCTTCCTCTCGGTTCCCCATACTGCCGCAATGACCTATGCAAGACCGCTGCTCAATCGCGGAATCAAGGTCGTCGATCTCTCAGCCGATTACCGCTTGCCGAAGGCGACCTTCGAGAAGGTGTACGGGGTTGCTCATACCGATTATTTCGAAGCCCCGTACGGGATACCCGAACTGCACCGCGATGAATACCGCTCGGCAGCATTTGTCTCAAACCCGGGGTGTTTCCCCACGGGGGCTACCCTTGCGGCAGCCCCCCTTGCCCCCTATGCCCATACCGTGATCTATGATTCGAAAACCGGGGTGAGTGGTGCCGGAGACAATCCTTCGGCAACCACCCACTATCCGAATGTGGCCGACAATATCAATCCCTACAAGTGGACTGCTCATCGTCACCTTGCAGAGATGCGGAATGAGATCAGCCGTATCAACAAGGAGGCCCGGTGTTATTTCACCCCGCACCTTGTTCCCGTCAACCGGGGAATCCTGACAACGGCGCACATCCTCCTGAACGAGCCGATGGATCAGGACGAGGTGGAGGACCTCTACCGGAAGTTCTACGCCGGGGAGTATTTTGTCCGGTACCAGAACCCGGTGCTTGCCGCGGTCAGGGGGAGCAATTTCTGCGATATCAAAGCAGAAAGTGAGGGAGACCGTGTGGTGGTGGTCTCTGCCATTGACAATCTTGGAAAAGGGGCAGCCGGACAGGCGATCCAGAACATGAATATCATCTGTGGTTTTGACGAGAGGGACGGGCTCCGGGCCCCCGGGTTGCTCCCCTGAAAGGAGGAAACAGAAATGAAAGTTCGGGAAATCATGACAAGGAATCCTGTGAAGGTATCGGCGGAAGAGCCGGTCCGCACCGCAGCAGGGCTTCTTCGAAAAAACCGTATTGGCGGACTGCCGGTCATGGAAAATGAAACCGTGGTCGGAGTGGTGACGGAATCCGATATCATCTCCCTTCTTGAGACAGGGAAACTTTCCGATGATCTGTGGCTTCCCTCACCTCTTGAGGTGATTGAAGTGCCGTTGCGTGAAATTGTGAACTGGGAGAAGACCAAGACCGCGCTCACCAATATCGGGGACACACCAGTAAAAAAGATCATGAGCCACCCTCCCATCATCATCGATGAGGAGGCAGATATAGAGGATGCAGCTGCTCTCATGCTCTCGCACAAGATTGCCCGTCTCCCTGTGGTGGAGCAGGGACGCCTGACAGGTATCATTGCAAAGGCGGATATCATACGCGGCGTTGGTGGAGCTATCGACTGAAATACCGGAGAAGAGAGCATGAAGAGTATCTGCGGTGTGGAAGGAGTCAGGGCATATGGCATCAAGGAAGGCAAGTTCGGCCTTGCCCTGATTGAAGCCAATGGTGCAGCAGCGGGAGTGTTCACCGCAAACCTGGTGAGGGCACCCCCTGTCACCCTCATGGAGGAGAGGATAAGGAAGGGGTATCTTGGTGCCGTGATCGTGAATTCCGGTTGTGCGAATGCATATACCGGGAAGCTGGGCTACCACGATGCGATAAGAATGGGTGAGATTGCCGGCCGGAAGCTTGGCATCGACCCGGAGCATATCGGTGTCGCCAGCACCGGGGTTATCGGGCGATATCTTGACCTCCCCCGGATTGAGGACCAGTGCCACCGGATTGCCCCTCTGATGGAGCACAGCCCTCTGGCAGAGACCCTTGCAGCACGAGCTATCATGACCACCGATCTGACGGAGAAGCATGCGCTTATCCGGGGGGAAGGATTTTCTGTCGGAGGAATAACGAAGGGAAGCGGGATGATTGCACCCAACATGGGGACGATGCTGGCATTCCTTTATACCGATGCAGACATCTCCGCGTCCTCGCTCTCAACGGCGCTGAGGCAGGCCGCAAACCGGACGTTCAACCGGATTGTCGTGGATGGTGACATGAGTACGAATGACATAGCGCTCTGTACCGCCACCGGCCGTGCCGGGTCCTCTGATTCGGGGGAATTTTCACGGGCTCTCGAAGAATGCTGTCGGAGTCTTGCGATTCAGATTGCGATGGATGGGGAAGGTGCAACGAAGCTGCTCGAGGTAACAGTCAATGGCGCCCCTTCAGAAGAGAAAGCTGCGACAGTGGCACGGACGATCGTCTCATCCCCGCTTGTAAAAACTGCACTGTACGGGGAAGATCCCAACTGGGGAAGAGTGATTGCTGCTGCAGGGAGGGCCGGAGTCCGTTTTGATCCTGATGGGGTGGATCTCGTGATCAGTGACGGATCCACTTCCTGCCCCCTTGTATGCGATGGGAAGATTGTGGTCGATCTTGCGGCCGCGAAAAAAGCCATGCAGGGGAAGAAAGTGATCTTTTTCCTGGATATCCACAACGGTCCCGGGTCTGCGACGGCATGGGGCTGTGATCTGACTGAAAAATATGTGGAGATCAACGGGAGGTATACCACATGAAACGCGAAGAGGTCCTGACCGAAGCACTCCCGTATATCCAGCAGTTCCATGGAAAGACGATGGTGATCAAGTTGGGGGGCCATGCGATGGTGGATGGCATCATCCTCGACAAGGCGATCTCCGATGTCGTCCTCCTCCAGCTGGTGGGGATCAAGGTAGTGCTTGTCCACGGCGGTGGTCCTGAGATTACGGAGAAGATGAAAGCGCTCGGGAAACAGCCGAAATTTGTCGGGGGTCTCAGGATCACCGATGAAGAGACGCTTGAGATTGCACAGATGGTCCTTGTCGGCAAGATCAACAGTAATATTGTATCCCTGATTGCAAAATGCGGTGGAAAAGCGGTTGGTATATCTGGAAATGATGGTAACCTGATCATAGCCAGAAAGATGACCCCCCAGAAGGTCAGGGTTGACGGGAGAGAGCAGGAGGTCGATCTCGGGCATGTCGGTGAGATTGAGGAGATCAATCCCGCGGTGCTGAACACCCTCCTCGATAACCGGTATATCCCGGTGATCTCCCCCATCGCCATCGATCGCAGTGGGCAGAACCTGAACATCAATGCTGACACAGCAGCAGGCGAGATTGCAGTTGCCCTGAATGCTTACAAGTTGATCAATATGACTGATGTGGAAGGGATCATGGATGCATCCAGGACTAAGGTATACCGGCGGTTGAAGGCATCCGAGGCCGGGGAACTGATCAGCTCGGGAGTAGTTGCTGAGGGGATGATCCCGAAGGTGAGCTCGATAGTGAACGCGGTAACCGCCGGAGTTCAGTTTGGCCATGTCATTAACGGAAATGTCGCCCACAACCTCCTCCTTGAGATGTTTACTGATGAGGGTGTAGGGACCATGATTTACCGGGATTGATCCGAGTAGAGGCTGGGAGGGGAAGGATGCTGCAGAGAATTTTGAAGTATGGTATTCTGTTGATCATCCTTGGCCTGATCTCTCTCCCTTGTGCAGCTGCCGAGACTCCAGATGGAGAATCATCAACCGGACGTCTGGCAGTAAACAACGGAACATTCTCTCCTGTTGGATATGAAGAAGGGAAACCGGTGATCTATTTCTTCTTCAACCAGAATTGTGGAGAATGCGTGAAAACTCATCCTTTTATCGATGAATTTGGAAGGAACCGCCCTGATGTGGTGATCCACCCCATTGATATCATGGAGAGCGATGAAAACCTTGCACTCTTTCATTCGTTCAGGGAGTATTACGGTACCGGATTCATCCCCGTTCCGGCGGTCTTTGTCAGGAATATCTCCCTCACAGGTTACGAGGAGATCACCATGGGTCTTGCCGATGCTGTCAATGGCACATGGACGAATGGGAGTGGAGAGGAGATAATACCGGATGGGGAAAGTCCGCGAAGCACGCTTACTGTTCCGCTCATCATATTGGCAGGTCTTGCAGACGGGATAAATCCCTGTGCTTTCGCAGTCCTCATCTTCCTTATCCTCTCCCTGATCTCCATAGAATCCCGTTCAAAGATGCTTGTTGTCGGCTCGGTATTCATTTTTGCAGTCTTCTGTTTTTATTTTATGTCAGGGCTCGGAATTTTTGCCGTTGTCCAGTCTGCGGGGATATCACAGATAATCTCGATCGTTGCCGCAGTGATTGCAATCGCGGCAGGCCTCTATAGCATCCTGTCAGTAGCTGGCGGTGAGAAAGGTCCTGCCCTGCTCTCGATACCCGAACGCGGAAAAGGAATCATAGAACCGTATATCAGGAAAGCGTCAATCCCTGCTGCGTTTATCGTTGGGATACTGGTAGGGATGTTTGAGCTGCCCTGCACAGGTGGCATATACCTCGCTATCCTCTCCCTGATCTCAAACCGGATGGGCATCATTGAAGGAATTCCCTATCTCCTCCTCTACAACCTCTTTTTCATTCTGCCCCTTGTAATAATCCTAGTAGTATTCGCATTCGGCCTTCCTGTTGAGCGGCTTGAACAGCTGCAAACCGGATCACGCCGGGGGGTCAGGGTACTCATGGGAATTGTCATGATTCTGCTCGGAATCATCCTGATATTTGAGATCATATGAGGGTGGGACCTCAGATAACGACGCTCCAATATTGTCTGTTTTTTTGAAACTACTGGCCTCTCAAAATAAAAGGAGCAGAAATACATGAGTGCAATGGAACTCCCCCCGTCAGCCATACCAGTCCTGTTATCAGAAAATAATAGGAAGAACGTCGCCGGTTGTCAGTAATCCCATCATCTCTGCCGGATTGTGCCGGGATTAAGGTGGGGGAGGTGGGACGGATACGGGAGCGGGGAGCAGAGGAAAAGTAATCCCATGACCTTATCAGGGAAGGTTGCCCTCGCCTGAACATTCGCGCTGTCGTTCCTCACTCATCTCGATGAGAAGTTCAAAGATCTTCTGCACAAAGACAGGATTGATATTCTTCTCCACTGCTGCATTAAAGGCCCCTTCCAGTACCTCATGGGTTCTCTTCCGATCATGGATGGGCAGTCCTTCATTGGTCTTGATCTGGGCGATCTTTCCTGCAATCTTCTGTCGCTCGGCGATGAGATCGATCAACTGCAGGTCGATCCTGTTGATCTCCTCTCTCAAAGCATCTATCGGCATAGCATATAGTAACGGTACGGTAGGGAATTTAAATCTGGTGCTCTCCTGCGGGGTGGCAACAGATATCCCTTATGAATGCCTACAGATAAGGGAAGGACCCATGCTCGAACGTATCTCACGAAGGGAGCGGTACGATCTCTTCATCGCCTGGTTTGCCATCTCTATCGCATTTTCGCTCGCTTTCACCGGTGGGGTAGGGACATGGATGGGAAATCCCATTCAGGAGACGACACTGCAAACCTACCTTGTCTTCCTCGTCCTCTCGATGGTTACCGTCGGTATCGGGTTTGTCCTCCATGAACTGGCGCACAAGTTCACCGCGATGCATTTCGGATTCTGGGCAGAGTTCCGGAAAGACAACCTCATGCTCCTTGTTGCAGTAGTGCTCGCAGCCCTCGTGGGTCTCGTCTTTGCCGCACCAGGTGCAACTATGATCTATGGTTCGGGGGTCACAAGGGAGCAGAATGGGAAGATCTCTGCCGCAGGCCCACTGACCAACCTCGTCCTCTGCATCCCTTTTGCCGTACTGCTCTTTGCCAGTACCGTCCTGGATCCTCCAGCTTCTTCCGGAGGCCTGTTGACCTTGGTCGGGGTTGTAGGCCTGCAGGTGAACGCAATGATTGCAGCCTTCAACATGCTCCCTGTCAGTGTACTTGACGGGAAGAAGGTGCTCGCATGGAACCCGGCACTCTTTGCAATCCTCATTGTGGCTGCATTCGGGATACTGATCGGGACATTCTATCTCTGATCAACAATTTCCCTCATATGAAATGAACGGTAAGCAAGGAATAAATAGCTCAATAATAATACAAATAAAGTTGTTTTAAAACAAAAAATATTGGGGTGATAACCGTGCACATTATGGAAGGATATTTACCATGGCAGTGGTGTGTGGTGTGGTGGTTTATCGCATTGCCTTGCCTGGTATTCGGCATATACCGGCTGAAAAAAGTCCTTGAAATGGATCACGAAGCGCTTCCTCTCCTCGGCGTAACAGGCGGATTCATTTTTATTCTCTCTTCGCTGAAGCTCCCATCGATAACCGGGAGTTGTTCTCATCCAACCGGAACAGGGCTCTCAGCAGTTTGCTTTGGACCGTGGATCACCTCTGTCGTCTGCGCAATCGTGCTCCTGTTCCAGAGTCTCTTCCTCGCCCATGGCGGGTTATCGGTACTCGGAGCGAATGTCGTCTCGATGGGAATTATAGGACCCATTGCCGGATACATTGTATACCGGGCCCTCCGGGATACTCGGGTAAATATGTATTTGACCGTTTTTCTTGCCTGTGCAATTGCAGACCTGTTCACCTATATTACCACTTCATTAGAACTAGCCTTGGCAACCCCTGCGGAAGTAGGTGGGATAACAAGCTCGTTTGTACTATTTATGGGCATCTTTGCCTTTACACAGGTTCCCCTCGCAATTGTTGAAGGAATCGTTCTCGCGCTGGTGTTCAAGTATATCGTCCAGCTCAAACCTGATATAATATTACGGCTGAAGGTATTTCCGGAAGAGAAAATCAGGGCAGCCCGGGGTGAGGCCTGATGGCGTTCAAATACAGGCTGGAGATTCTCACAATTCTTGCGATACTGGGGTTCTGTGCCTTGTTCCTTTATACGAGCTCAATCATGAATGAAGCAGAATTTGCCGGAGCTGATACCCAGGGGTCCGCGCTGGTTGCAGAGATAACCGGGAAATCGGAAGAGGAATTTCAACCCTTGATCTGGCAGTGGTCTCCTCCGAGTGGTGAAATTGAAGCAGGAATCTTTGCACTCCAGGCTGCCATCGGCGGGATAATGGTCGGCTGGGTTTTCGGCTACTGGAAGGGTCAGAAGAAGACGGCATAAATCGACAATAGTGTTTCCTGCATGTACGAAGAATTCCTGGAAGATATTGCCCAGACCAACGGTCTCAGGGAAGTGAATACCTATCTCAAACTTTCAGCAGGACTGGGAGCTATCCTCCTTTGTCTTCTCTCCCAGAACTATATAGCGCCTCTTTTCATCGCAATCGTCCTTTCTGGTACAATTCTCTTACTAGCAAAAATTGATGCAAGGACATATGGTGGACTCTTTGTCTTACCTTTAACATTTGCGATCATGAGCGTCGCAGTGATCGTCCTGATATCCGGAGGGGAAGAAACATTCTGGAGCTGGAATCCACTGCCCTGGCTCTCCTTGGCTGTCACCCAGGAGAGTCTCAACGAAGGATTCTTTGTATTCTGCCGGGTAATTGGGGGGATGTCAGCCCTGATCTTCATCGCTCTCACTACGCCAATGACTGATCTGTTTGTCGTGATGAGGCAATGCCATGTTCCTGAAGTTGTCCTGGATCTTGCCATGATGATATACCGCAGTATCTTCATGATCATGGATCAGCTGGTTCAGATCTATCATGCACAGGTGATGCGCCTGGGGTATGGATCGTTCCGTGAATCGATCCAATCCTTCTCTACCCTCTGCGGAGCTGTCTTTATTGGCAGCTGGAGTGCCGGCGAAGATCTCATCCGTGCCATGGATGCACGCTGTTACGATGGGAAATTCGCTGTGCTCGGGGAGACCCGGCCACTGGAAGCCCTCCCCGTTCTTACTGTGGCACTCTTTCTCGGGCTCTCCATGCTTCTCGTGTTTCTCGCCAGGGATCTCACAATCATGGGAGCGGGATCATGAGCCGCATCATCCTCGAAGCACGGGATATCCGCTACCGGTATCCGCGGGGCCTTGAGGCGATCAGAGGGATCAGCTTCCATATCAGGCGGGGAGAGAAGATCGCCGTTGTCGGACCAAACGGCGCGGGAAAATCAACCCTCCTGCTGCTCTTCAATGGCATGATCCGCCCTGATGCAGGGATGCTGCTCTTTGACAATGAGCCGTTCCGGTATGATAAAGCCTCGTTGCGCACGCTCCGGAAACGGGTGGGTTTTGTCCTTCAGAATCCGGACCGCCAGATCATCGCCCCGACCGTATTCCAGGATGTCGCATTCGGCCCGGTAAACCTCGGCTACAGCGTGGACGAGGTGAAGCAGGCGGTGGAGGGGGCACTCCGGTATGTCGGGCTTGAAGGATTCGATCGGCGCCCGCCCCACCAGCTCTCCGGCGGCGAGAAAAAACGGGTGGCGATCGCAGGGGTCCTCGCGATGGACCCTGATGTCCTCATCTTCGATGAACCGACAAGCGGCCTTGATCCCTCGGGATCAGAGGATATCATTGAACTCTTGGATGAACTCAACAGCCAGGGAAAGACCATCATCATCTCCACCCATGACATTGAACTCGCCTATCCCTGGGCCGACCGGGCGATACTGCTCCTTGAGGGGAAGATACTCCAGGAGGATGTCCCTGATGTGGCATTCGGGAAACCGGAATGCGTCAGGAAAGCCCACCTCTCGATGCCCACCCTCCTTGAGCTCTACTTTGAGCTCCAGAAACGAGGATTTTCCCTGCCGGAGCGAAAGCCGAGAACCGTGCTTGACATGCTGAACGTGATCGACCGGGCTTTCCAGAACCGGCCCTGTTACACCGAACCTGGATCCATTACCGTCTTCAATGTCGATTCAGAAGGATTTGACTCGTTTGGGTGCTGGCTCAAGGAACATCCCGATCTGCCGGTCGGTGCAATGGGGACTCGTGCAAAACAGCTGGCACGGGATCGTCAGATCCACATGGATTTTACCTACGGGGTCATTGACAAATGTATCCTGAAAGCGCTCCTCGGGGAGAACTCAGCGATTGTCACCACCGGGAGCATGGTCAGGAGGGTATCTGACCGGGTGGAAGCCTTCGGAAAAGAGAATGGGCTCTCCATTGGGGTCTCGGTTTTTGATGCCGGTACACAACAGTGTGAATGATTCAGTCCCAACTCATCTGTTCAATGACCCTGACAACCTCTTCGCCTTTGGCACGTGCCTCGGCAAGCGCAGTGGGGTGCCCCCGTATTCCCCGGTAACGGTCCATATCATTGGCGATGATATTGTCATAATACTCAAACCCCATCGTGTTGAAGAATGCGGTAATTGCGGGGAATGCTGCATCAAAGACGTTGTCCCACGAGAGCCCGGCCGTCGATATGAATATTCCCTTGTGCCTGTGGATCTGTTTGTCGGTGAAGTAGAGTGATTTCAGAATGAACTTCCGGGCCCAGATATACTGGGCACGGTCGATCAGTCCCTTCAACTCAGCCGTGATCCCCATGCTGTATATAGGCGAGGCTACGGCAAGACAATCGACAGAAAGGACCTGTTCCAGGAGAGGGATGGCATCGTCCTTCACGATACATTCCCCTTCTTTGTGGCAGACGTTGCATCCGCGGCAGGGGGTATAATCAAGATCCTTTAAAATGATCTTTTCATCGGAACCTCCGGCGTTTGCAGCCCCCTCGAGAAAGGCATCAAGGAGGGTCTCAGTATTGCCGTGCCGGTGCGGACTTCCCGAGATGCCCAGAACTCTGACAAGCATGTGAAGGATCACCCTGCAAGCCTGGCCCTGATATCGGTGATGACCTCGTGGGCAAGCAGTCTCGCATCCCTCTGCGCTGAGGGATGTTTCAGGATGGCACCTTTCTCATCCACGCCGTTTACCATCAGGTAATGGATGTCCTTATCCCTCACGTCTATCACATGAAAAAAGCACTTGACGGTAGGAAGTGCCCCATTGAATACATGGTCCCAGTTCTGCCCGGCAGAGGAGAGGAATATCCCGATCCGCTTCCCTTTCCGTTCGGGAGGGACGATCGGTAATTTCAGGACATATTTTCGTGATCGGAAAACCTGGAAGCGATCGATCAGGGCCTTTGCCTGGGAGCAGATCCCCATGCAGTAGATTGGTGCTGAGAGAATGATCAGATCTGCATCGATAATCTTGTCATGGAGGGTATCCATGCCGTCCCGCTGGACACACCGGTTCAGGGTCTCGCAGGCATTACAACCCCTGCAGGGATTGATATCGGCATCGACCAGGATCACCTTCTCAATGTCAGCATCTTCTTCCTTCTGCATTGCATCAAGGACCCAATCGAGGAGTGCCTCTGAGTTGCCATGCCGCCGGGGACTTCCTGCGAAGGCCAGGACTTTGATCCGCATACGTCTCAAGTGGGGTTCCGTCCGACTTAAATGGTTGGATGAAGCATGAGGATCTTTTAAACCGTTGGCGGAATTGCGGTCTTGTGGGTTGGACGACTACACTAAAAAAGAAAAATTGCAGTTACAGTTTCTTGAAGCAGAGGTACCAATCCTTGCACTCGTACCCTTCCGAAAGCCGTTTGTCCATCTCGGCCTTGTTCTTTGGCGCAGGGACAACGACCTTGTCACCAGGCTGCCAGTTTGCAGGGGTGGCTACGCCGTATTTGTCGGTGGCTTGCAGGGATTTTACGAGGCGAATTATCTCCGGCATGTACCGCCCTGCCGTGAGCGGATAGTAGATCATGGCCCGCAGGATACCTTTGTCATCGATGAAAAATACTGCCCTGATTGCAGCCGTGCTGCTCTGGCCAGGGTGGATCATCCCATACTTTTTGGCAACATTCATGTCAAGGTCAGCGATGATGGGGAACGGAATGTCGACTCCCATCTTCTCTTTCACGTTCCTTATCCAGGCAAGATGTGAATGCACAGAGTCAATAGAGAGCCCCATCAATTGCACATTAAGCGATTTCAACTCATCCGCAATCGCTGAAAATGCTATGAATTCTGTTGTGCATACGGGGGTAAAGTCCGCGGGATGGGAGAACAGCACCAGCCACTTCCCCTTGAAATCAGAGAGCTTCACCATGCCATTTGTGGTCAGTGCCTCAAAGTCGGGGGCCGGCTCACCAAGAATTGGCATTGCGTTGGATTCACCACACATCGTTTCTCACTCCTTCATGACTTCGTCGAGCTGTGCCTTACCGTAGACATACGCAGGCATCCCTGCCAGGAGGAATGCCACCCTGAGCGCCTCCTCGACCTCTTCTTTTGAGATCCCGAGCTTGGAAGCACCGATCAGCTGGGCATGGACCGCATGCTGATCCCGGAGTGATGCAGCGATAGCGATGGCAATCAGTTTCTTGCTCTTCCTGGAGAGGGCTCCGTCATCCCAGATATGTCCCTCAAGCTTCATCACCATCTCAAACATCTTCGGGTCGTTCACCGTCAGTTCCTTGAAGAATTTCGGAACCTTGCCGATCATCTTCTCCAGATCCTTGATATCCTCTGCCATGGGAATCACCCCTGTATGAGATTCATCGGCTGGCCGCAGCAGACCAGTTCGCCACCGCCGACTTCCTTGACCACAACAACATTTCCACAGATTTCACACTCGAAAACCTGTCCTTCCTTGGAGACATTTACCATTCTGGAACACCTCTTTCTGACTTGTCCGTACAGCTCATGAATGTACCGGTCAGGGCATTTCCCTGTATCCTGTACTGATAAGAAAAAGTTATGGGTTTCTCCGTTCAAGGTAGATCGTGATCTGCCCAGTCCTCCCACAACAGTGTTGAAAAATGCTCTTTACTGGTTGCTCTTGCCCCGCTTCGGGGGATTCATCGCATCTTCTGGTGTCTTGATATCTGGACGGATGTGGTGCATCGGGAAGCACTGGTACTCTTCACAGGCGCACTGCGGGCACTTCCTCAAATCCTGCTCCACCTTGTCAAGCGTCATCTCCCGACCACAATCGATGCAGACGTACTTACCAGGACCGACTTTCTCTCCGGCTTTTGCTTTCTCTGCCAGTTTAATCACCTTACGGATATATAGATGGGGGACTTATTTATGACTTTTTATCGTTCCATTCTAACGATGCAAAATGTTAAAATCGGGCAGGAATAAACGACAAATGGTCAGAGCAGTGAGTTCCAAAGCTATAAAGGAGACCTTACGTAACAGTCTAATTCATGGGAGCAAAGATTATTGCGCTTCTCGGAAGCCCTCTTTTGAACGGGAATACGGCAAAATTGTTGGATCGGGCGATACAGGGAGCGAGGGAGGCAGGGGCCGAGGTGGAGAGGATTGAGGTCACCAATCTCAATATCAGAGCATGCCGGGAGATCATGTTCTGCAGGGAGCATGAGACCTGCGCAATGAAGGATGATATGCAGGGAATATACGGGAAATTCCGCGATATCGATGGGGTCATCCTCGCCACTCCTGTTATGACCATGGGAATCCCGGGAATGCTGAAGTCGTTCATTGACCGTTTCCAGGTCTACTTCATGGCAAAATACGTGAGGAAAAAACCACTGGTCGTCGAAGAAAAAAGAAAATCCAGGTTAGGCCTCTATCTCGGAATATCCGGCATGAATCTCCCCTCTGTCTTTGACGGGGCAAAGATGACGGTCCATGCTTTTTTTGACATCATTGACGTGCAGTACTGGGATGATCTCCTCATCAGGGACATGGATACCCTCCAGGATCTATCAAGACATCCCGAGTTAATGGATGATGCCTATGCAAAGGGGCGTGAACTCGGCCGGCACCTCATGGGAAGGGAATGATCAGATGAGCCCCCGCTCCTTCATCGAGAGCCATCCGGAATCGGTAACGATCAGATGATCCAGGAGACGGATCCCGACTATGGTCCCTGCATCGGCCAGCTGGCGGGTGATGGTAAGATCCTGACTGCTCGGCTCCAGGGTTCCTGAAGGGTGGTTGTGGACGCAGATGATAGAGGCTGCCCGGTCGGTGATTGCATCGGCATAGACCTCGCGGGGATGGACAAGGCTGTGATTCAGGAGGCCCATTGAGATGGTCCGTGTCTCAATCAGTTCATTTGCACCGTTCAGCGTGATGCAGAGAAAGTGCTCCTGTTTCTTTCCCGATAGATGAGAGACGAGCGGGAGAACATCTGAAGGTGAACTGATCTTTGGTTTTCTCCCCTCCTGGCAATACCTTCTCCTGCCGAGCTCAAGGCAGGCGATGATCTGGGATATTTTTGCAGGCCCCATCCCCTTGATCCCGGCAAGTTCATGATATCCTACTGCATCTGGATTTCTCTCTATCATGTCAGAGATCTCTTTTGCAAGATCCCTGACGTTTCTACCAGGCACTCCGCTTCCGAGGATGGTAACAATCAGTTCCTGATCGCTGAGACACGTGACTCCTCTCTTCCGGATCTTCTCCCTCGGCCGGTCCTGCTCTTCGATATCCTGCATCTTTTTCATGTTCCACCTTCGAGGACAATCGCGATATCATCTGTATCTCCCCGGAATGAGAAAAAGAGTATGTTCTCCTCTCAGTGGTCGGATCACATGCAGTGTCAGCCTGAAAGGATACTTTGATGTAATTCGTTGCCACAGATAAGAGCATGGCAACAATGGAGAATGCAATGGAGGCATATGCCGGGGAGTCACAGGCAAACCGGAAGTATGCAGCCTTTGCCGATCAGGCTGAGTCTGAGGGCTTCAAAAATATCGCAAGGCTTTTTAAGGCAGCATCTGAGGCTGAAGCGGTCCATGCCAAGAAGCTCCTCAAGGCGATGGGCACAATCAAGACCACCAAGGAGAATATCCAGGGTTCAATTTCAGGCGAGACCCATGAATACACCGAGATGTATCCTGCGTTTGTCAAAGAAGCAGAGGCCGAGAAGAAGAGTGACGTTGCACTGGTTTTCACGTACGCCATGAAGGCAGAAGAGGTTCATGCCAACCTTTACAAGGAAGCAATGAATGCCCTGAACCATGGACAGGACCTCTCGAACCGGGCGGTTGTTCTCTGCCCCGTATGTGGGAACATTTTCCTCGGTCCCGCTCCTGAAAAGTGCCCTATCTGCAATGCAGTCAGGAAGGTATTCAAAACGATCGAATAACTTCCACTACACCCAATTCATTTCTTTTCCCTCCGGATATCGGTCTCATCTCATGTTCTTCAGGGAACGATGAGAGGTTCCTCCCATTCTGTTCTCCTGATACCGTCCAGCTCCCACACTTTAATTACCGGATAAAGGCAAACTCGATTTGCATGCCGAAGGTTACTGTATACTCAACCCAGAACTGCCCCTATTGCCGGATGGTAAAAGCGTTCCTCGAACGACAAGGGGTGGATTATTTCGCCGTGGATGTCGGGACTGACAAGGAGCAGGCCAAGAAGATGATCGAGCTATCAGGCCAGTACGGGGTACCGGTCGTCACGGTTGACGATGAGGTGATCGTGGGATATGATGCCCAGCGCCTGAATGAACTGTTCGGAGAGGAGAAAGGAGGGGTAGTCTTCGACGTCCTGATTATCGGGGCTGGCCCGGCAGGCCTGACTGCAGGAGTATACTGTGCCAGGAAATTATTGAAGACTCTGATCGTCAGTGAGAACATCGGGGGCCAGGCTAGTGAGTCCTGGGCGATCGAGAACTATATGGGATACCGGATGATTACCGGGGATGACCTGATGCGGAAGTTCGAGGAGCAGGTCAGGTCGCTCGATCTGTCACTCGAGATCGATAAAGTGCTGATCCTTGACCGGAGCGGAAACGAATTTATCGTGAACACGGCGACAGGAGGGGCGTACCGGGCTCGTGCGGTTATCCTTGCCCAGGGGAAGCAACCGCGGAAACTGGGGGTCGAAGGGGAGGAACGGTACCTGGGCAGGGGGCTCTCGATCTGTTCGACATGCGACGGACCGCTCTTCAGGGACAAGGTGGTTGCCATCGTGGGTGGGGGAAATTCTGCACTCCAGACCGCCATCGAGATGAGCGGAATTGCCCGGGAGGTGCACCTCGTTGTAAGGAGCACGATAAAAGCAGATGAAGTCTATGTCAAGGCGTTTGAAAAGAAAACAAATATCATCACCCACAAGAACACCGTAGTATCCGGTCTCCGGGGCAATAGCATGCTTGCCGGAATTACCCTGAAGGAACGGACTTCAGGAAAGGAGACCGATCTTCCGGTGGACGGATTATTTGCCGAGATAGGATGGATCCCAAATACCGCTTTTCTGGAAGGGGTCGTGGACATGAACCCTGACAAGGAGGTTGTCATCGATATCAACTGCCATACCAGCGTTCCCGGCATCTTTGCAGCAGGGGATATCACGAATATCAGGACAAAACAGATTATCACTGCGGCAGGGGAAGGGGCAAAGGCAGCACTCTCCGCATACGAGTATCTGATAAAGTAACTCCTTTCCCCCTCATGCCTCTTTCCTGAAGACTACGATCCTGTTGGTATTCGTACCCGATTCGTTGTTTCCTATCCCCCAGATATGGGATGTTTTGGTAAACTGCTGGAGGTTGACAAGGATGCCAAGGGGTACAAATCCTGCCGCAGCACCGACCGGAAGCACCTGTTCATCCAGCAAAATACTCCCTCCCCGTACCTCTCCGACTTCGAAAGCGACATACCCGCCAGTAAGCGTGATCCTGAACAGTTCACGAAACGTACTCCCCATCGCTTTACACCAGTCTGCCAGAGACCGGGTTACGGTAAGGCCGCGTTCTACTGCTGCCGCATCGATCCCGCAAAACCAGCACCGTAACCAGTTATCCTTCACATACTGGACTGTGTCAAGGAAGGGAGGTGAAGTGACCGTCAGGCTGACCGATTCATCAGGGATTGGTGCTGTTGATCCGGAATCTCCTGTCAGGAAGAGGCCGCTTTTTCCTGCATTGTTCAGTCTGGTGCGTTCTTCCGGGGTGAGATCCCTGACAAGCGATCGTGTCTTTCTCAGGATAAGATCCCGGATATTCCGGTACTCCGGGACCTGTTTTCTCCGCTTGTTGATCTGCACCTGGCGTTCCGGGGAGACGGCCTGGTTTGGAGGGAGGGTATATACCGAGAAGAAGCCTGCGGAATGGCCGGTCAGCCTGCTGGTTGCCACCATTCGTATCCATGAATCGACGGAATCAATTCTTCCGGTCTCTTCCTGGTTGATGAGATACTGGCGTAAGGATACGATCTCACCCTCCGTCTTTTGATCGTAAAACATGGAGAGGTCTATCTCGGCTCTCTCGCCGGTTCCCGCTGGAATCTCTGCCATTCGTGCGGCGACCTGCTTTTCGGCAGGGATGAAGAACCTGGGCCTTGTGAGGATCCGGCTGAGGGGGTTAGCATCATTGGAGGCGATCTGCCTCCCAAGCAGGCCGGCCTCGATCACGGTTGTTCCCCTCCCCGAGAACGGGTCATAGATCCTGGAGCCAACCCCTGTCAGGTTTTTGATGAAGAAGTGGGGGAGCTGCGGTTTGAAACAGGCCCTGTAGGAGATTTCATGGACAGAAGATGCCTTCCTCTGAGCCGAGGTCCAGAACTCACCGGAATAACGGGTGATTCTGATACCCGCAATATCGATAGTCTCTCCATCGTGAAAAGGACAAGACCGGAGTACCAGGTTCTTGAATGCGGTCTCTGAATCATCAGCGGGATTCATGGAGATTTTCCAGATCAATTAATCAGCAGCCTTTCTTATCAATACCAACCCTGAACCCGCAATCGGATACCTTATGGGGCTTTGTCACCAACCACCAATCATATGCGCGAGATCCCCCGGAAGCTGGTCCATATTATTTTCGGGCTCGGAATCGCCGCCCTTATCCAGCTTACCCCGCTGCGTATTGCGCTTCCTGTGCTCATGACCGGAACTTTTGCCGGGATCATCTTCCGGGATGCCCTTGTGCGGGGATTCCGGGTACCGCTGATCTCGGTCCTTGTTGATAAGCTTGAACGCGAGAACGTCCGACCGGGAAAAGGAGCACTCTACTTTGCCCTGAGTTCGCTCTTCTGCCTTGTGCTCTTCGACAAGGAAGTGGTGGTTCCCGCTGTCGTGACCCTCTCCCTTCTGGACGGTGTGGCAACACTGGCCGGTTATTATTTTGGGAACCATCCGGTTGTCGGAAAAAAGACTGCGGAAGGGACGATTGCAGGGATTGGTGTCACCTTTTTCGCACTGCTTCCGCTCCTGCCCCCGGTCCAGGCAGCAGTTTCAGTCCTCCTCGCCGGTATTACGGAGCTCCTCTCTCCTGTTGATGATAACCTTACCATCCCGGTAATTGTCTGCGTAGCATTGACCCTGATGGCAAGAATCTGAAAAAAAGGGGATGACCTAACAGGTCTCTTTTTGGGCTGTTCTCCGATCTTTCTCTCTGTACCCCTCAAGGAGCACCGTGGCCACGTTCTTGACCGGTTTATCGGTATGTTCTTTTATGTGGAACTCGCAGAAGGGGCAGGAGCTGATAACCAGATCTGCCCCGGTTTTATCTATCTCATTTCGCCGGTTCTCCCCCAGTGCGGCAGCCTCCTGGGGCATCCCAGACCGCACTCCTCCGCCCGAGCCGCAGCAGATCGCCGGCATCTCTACGAGGTCGACAACCTTACTGATCAGTTCCCGCGGCTGTGTCCGTATCCCCTGTCCTCTGAGGAGATGACAGGGATCGTGGTAGGTGGCTTTTACCGGGAGTCGTGCAGGGGGCTCAATCCCGTACCTGAGGAGTACCTCGTTGATGTCCATCACCTTGAACGGGGTCTGGTAATCGTTCTTCAGGGTCGATCCGCACCCTGCACACATGGTCATCACGGTGTCAATATTCCGGAATACATAGGCGTTGATATTCCTGCTCTTGAGGGTGTCAAGAAATTCAACCTGGCCGGTCCTGATGAGAGGTGATCCGCAACAGACCTGCTCCTTTGGTATGATAACCCGGATGCCATTCCGCCTGAGAACTTCCATGGCATCAAGGGCCGTCTGGGGAAGACGCATATTGTACATACAGCCGACAAAGAAACCCACCGTGGCTTTTACCTCCCCATAGGGTTCAAGGATTTCTGGCACTTGCTCAAGGAACGTCGTCCCGGTCCGATCTACACTCCTCCCGGTCTCCCGTACCAGTTTCTCTACCTCCTCGTGACGAGGCAGGGTAAGCCCTTTCCGGTTGGCAAGAGCCCTCAGTTTCTCGATAGCTTTTCCCGGGATCTCAATATTTTTCGGGCAGACTTTCCAGCAGGACTGGCATGATGTGCAGGTGAACAATCCTTCACTCACTGCTTCAGTGACCCGGTCGCAGGTATCCCTGGGATCTAGGGAGAGGCGCATATCCTCCCGCATCGCAGCAGGCCCCGCAAAATCGATCACTTTGAGTGCAGGGCAGGCTGATACGCAGGCAAGGCACTCGATGCAGCTCCTCAGTGGCTTTATCGCCTCCACCTCATCAGGAGCAGGCATCCGGAATTCTGCACCCGGGACAAGAGAAGAGATACGATCGAGATAGGGATCCATGTCCACGATGAGATCTTTTTTGATCGGGAGGTCGAGCGGCTCGATAATCATCTCGTCACGAGCTTCCTCCATGCAGGCGAGGACCGGCTGACCGTTTAGCTTCACGGCACAACTCCCGCATTGGCCAGAACCGCAGCAGTAGCGGTACGAGAGTGAGGGATCGTGCTCATCATGGATGGCATGCAGCACATGGAGGACCCGAGCTCCTTCCTTGACGCTTACTAGGTAATTCTGGAGATGGGGGGTGGTATCGCAAGATGGGTCAAACCGGAATACCTTGACGGAGATCTCTCTCATGTCACCGCCCTCGTCTCGATCCCTTCCCGCGACAGCGAGAGATAGGTATGCCCATACGGGGAGTGTTCCGGATCCCAGTTCTGGGAGATATCGCGCCTGAGATGTGCTCCCCGCGATTCCTTCCGAAGCAGGGCAGATCTGACCACCAGCGAGGCAGTGGTCAGCATATTCTGGAGGATGCAACATTCGGCGAAATTTGCCGGCGATGCTGCCTTCGGATGGAGTGTCTGCAGGTGCCTGATTATCCCCAGTGTCTTTTGAAGGTCGGGACCGTTCCTGAAGATTCCTGCCCCCTCCCACATTGTGGTCTGGAGAGAGCGGGCGATGGATGATGGCGGGACCTCCCCCTGCAGGAACGTACAGATACGCTGTTCTGCATCCTCGATCATCTTCTGATCCGCTGCCTTCTTCTGCTCTTTTACCCTCCCTGCCGCCTCTCCTGCTCGTTTACCAAAGACCTGTGTTTCAGCGAGGGCATTTCCGCCAAGCCGGTTCGCACCATGAACCCCCCCTGATACTTCCCCGCAGGCATAGAGGCAGGGAAGTGTTGTCTCTCCCCTCGTTGTTATCCGGAGCCCCCCCATGATATGGTGGGCAGTAGGGGCGACTTCCATGGGGACATCACGGATATCGATCCCGAACTTGAGGAACTGCTCGAGCATGACCGGCAGTCTCCTCTCGATCTGGGATCGGGGGAGGTGCGTCACATCCAGGTACACGCCGCCATTTTTCGTACCTTTTCCCTCCAGAATCTCGGTCGCAATCGCCCTTGCGACCACGTCTCTTGTGGAGAGCTCCATGCGTTCGGGATCATACCGTTTCATGAACCGCTCACCCTCCACATTTTTCAGGAGACCCCCTTCCCCTCGAACTGCCTCGGTGACGAGTCTTCCCCGTGCATCATAGGGATAGACCGCTCCTGTCGGATGGAACTGGATCTGCTCCATGTCGATCAGCTCGGCACTAGCATTGTACCCGATGGCATATCCGTCACCAGTCCCGCTGGAAGAGTTGGTGGAAATATCGTATATCCGGGTACCTCCCCCTGTGGCAAGGATGGTGGCATCCGCAAGCATGACCCGGATCGCTCCCTGCCGGTCGAGACCGATTGCTCCGTTCACCCTCTGACCCTCCTGCAGGAGTGAAATGACGGTGACTTCGTTCTCGATCCGGACACCGGTACCATGGAGCCTGTCGACTAGGGTCGATATCATCTCGTGGCCGGTACGGTCACCGGCATAGCAGGTCCTGGGGAACCGCTGCCCCCCGAAAGGTCGCTGGGCAACTTCACAGCTGTCAGTAACATCAAAGACGGCTCCCCATTCCAGGAGATCCCTGATTCGCTGCGGGGCTTCGTGAACGAGGATCTGAACGAGGTCAGGGTCATTGAGATACGCACCTCCTTTCAGCGTATCTTCATAATGTATCTCACAGGCGTCGGTCTCCCTGAGGACCGCATTATACCCCCCTTCAGCCATGGTTGTGCAGCCACCCTTTCCTGTGAGGGTCTTTGAAACGAGCATTGTCTCGCCGTATCCTGCAGCCTCAATCGCTGCGCGAACCCCGGCACCGCCACTCCCAATTACGAGTACATGCGCCGTATCCACCGCATCAGAATGCATCTTATTAGTACGTGCGTCATATACTAACATAAATAGATGCAAAGGACTGTGTGAGCCCGGATGAGGTTTTTAATGAAATTTGGCGGCACTTCAGTGGCCGATGCAGCGACCGTCGGGAAGGTTGTGGATATCGTTGAAGGATACCGGAAGGAAGGTCATGAACTTGCGGTGGTAGTATCGGCCCAGCGGGGAGTTACCGACCAGCTCATCGCAACCGCCACCGAGATAGCCGGAAGCCGCAATGCTCCTGCCATTGATCCCCTCATCAGTTCCCTCCGCCTCCGTCACAAATCCGTACTTGCGGAGGTCGGATCGGATTTTGAGGAGGAGGTCAGCGGAGAGATGGAAGAGAGGCTCTGTGAACTCGGCAACATGCTGCATGCCGTTCATAATCTGAGAGAGCTTACTCCCCGCTCCCTTGACTATATCGTCACCTACGGGGAACGGCTCAATTCCCTTATCGTGTCTGCAGCTTTACGACAGCGGGGCATCCCCTCGCGTGTGATGGATGGATGCGAGGCAGGGATACTGACGACGACCCAGCATGGCGAGGCTATGGCCCTGCCGGAGAGCGAAGGGAGGATCAGGGGAAGGCTGCAGCCGCTGCTCACCGGAACGGTCCCGGTCATTATGGGATTCATGGGGTGTACCGAAAAGGGGATCATCACCACTCTTGGAAGGAGCGGATCGGACTATTCCGCAGCAATAATCGGTGCAGGAATCGACGCCGGGGAGATCTGGATCTGGACCGATGTCGATGGAATCATGACCTCCGATCCCCGCCTGATTCCTGATGCAAGGGTGATACCGTCCCTCTCCTACCTTGAGGTGATGGAGCTCTCGTTCTTTGGTGCAAAGGTGATGCATCCCCGATCCATCGAACCTGCCATGAAAAAGAATATCATCGTGCGGGTCAAGAACACCTTCAATCCCTCTCACCCCGGAACAGCAATCGTCAGGGGCGAGAAACGCGACAGCCGGGTGGTAAAAGCGCTGACCTACATCGACAAGGTAGCTCTGATCAATATCTGCGGGGCACAGATGATCGGACGCCCGGGGGTGGCGAAGGCAATTTTCTCCGCACTCGCTGAAAATGAGGTGAACGTAATGATGATCTCGCAGGGTTCGAGCGAGGCCAATATTTCCCTGATCATTGATGAGAGTCAGCTCACGATCGCTACCGAAGCACTGGCATCGATCGTTAAAGAGGGGCTCGTCCGGGAGGTGACATCCAACCGGGACGTCTGTGCTGTCGCCGTTGTCGGTTCCGGGATGGCAGGCGCCAAAGGGACGGGTGGCCGGATATTCACGGCTCTCGGGAACGGGGGGGTGAACGTGATGATGATCTCACAGGGGTCCTCTGAGGTAAATATCTCCTTTGTCGTGAAACAGGCAGACGGTCCGAAGGCAGTCCGGATCCTCCATGATGAGTTCCGGTTGTCAGAGGAGGATTATGCCTGAATCCTTCTCATACCGGGATGCTGGTGTGGATATCGATCAGGAAGCAGCGGGAATCAGGGCGCTGATTGCAGCGCTGACATTCAGGAGGAAGGGCCGTTTCTCGATGATGGGAAGTGTGGGGCATTTTGCCGGCCTCATCGATTTTGGTGAAATGTCTCTTGCGCTCACCGTGGATGGGGTGGGGACAAAAATGCTCGTTGCCGACAGGGCACAGGACTGGAGTAGTGTCGGTATTGATTGTATTGCCATGAACGTGAATGACCTGTACGTCATGAACATGGAACCCGTCGCCTTCGTAGACTATATCGCCACGGATTCCATATCGATTGAAAAAATGGCCCAGATCGGCAGAGGCTTGAACGAAGGGGCCCGGCAGGCAAATATCGATATCGTGGGAGGAGAGACTGCAACCCTGAAAAATCTTGTTGCCGGTCTCGATCTTGCGGGAACATGTCTTGGCATCCAGAAAAAGGGGCAGATTATCACCGGCGACCGGGTTGTTCCCGGGGATCTCATCATCGGGGTTCCATCATCAGGAATCCACAGCAACGGGCTGACGCTCGCCCGGAGGATTGTCGATTCCCACGAAGCATGGGAGGAGCGGCTCTCCAATGGAAAGACGATCTGCCAGGAACTCCTCTGCCCAACCCGGATCTATGCAGAAGTGCTTCCCATCTGCAGGGAGACGGTGGTGACCGGTATGTGCCACATCACCGGGGGCGGTCTGCATAATCTTAACCGGATAACAAGGTTTGGTTTCAGCATCGACAACCCGATAGAGCCGCAGGAAATTTTCCGATGGCTCCGCGAAGCGGGTTCGGTCAGTGACCGGGAGATGTACCGGACCTTCAACATGGGTATGGGCTATACCCTCATCGCACCCGAGAGCAGCCTTCCGGCCATTGCCGCTCGGGTCCCGGATGCCCGACCCGTGGGAATAATAACCGAACAGCCGGGTATCAGGCTGTCGGGTGAGAAATTCACGTGATGGAATCAGGAGAGCTCTTCGAGGTCATCCTCGATCACCTCTATCCTGCAGACCTTTGCCTTGTCAGCAATGATGGCACTGTTTCCTGAAAGATCCTCGATGACAAGTGTGGCTGTGAGCCTGCCCTCCCTCACCATCTCAAGCGATCCCTGAAGCGATCTTATCCTCTTACGCTCATCAGCAGTCTCCGCCCATGAGAGGAGGCTCTGGAGGACTTTCCCGATACGATTCAGTACTCCCTCGACGTTTGAGACAAATCCCTCACACGCGGGGCCGGGATCGATCCTGACCCCTAGCTCAGGTATCGAGATGGTGCCGGTCATGCTCCGGACCACCCGTATCATCATATCATCGGGAGATTCGATGATAAGTTCCCAGCGCGAAGGTTCAGTATGCTTGAGCAGCTGCGTGTCAGCAAGACGATAGCCGCAGGAGGGACAGAGCGCAGAGATGATCAGAATCTCTGAAAAATAGGGGATCTCATCAGTCTGGTACAGATATGGTATCTCGGTTTGACAGACAGGGCACGGACCGGGTACAAGGGTCCGCACCTATTCGACCCCTCCGATCTTGTCACGGGAGATCTTCACCGAGTTCGGGGTGATGACCACATATCTCTGGTCACCGAGACCGATGATATCCCCGTTCACGTCCTTGGCAACCTCTTTTAAGTCCTTCAATACTCTTTCGTACATGACCTTGTCCATCTTGAGGCGTGAAATATCGGCGATAACGACGTTCCCGTTGTAGATCTCATCCTTTATCCTCGGGCTGTCCTTGATATCTCCTATTGCGGCTATCTTAACAAACATGGCAGGGGCTGACGCTTCGGCCTGTTCGAAAGCCTCAAGGTCGAGATCCATGTAGTCATCCTCAGTGGAGGGGGTTGACTTGCCCAGAATCGAATCGAGAAACTTTACCATGGGGAAAAATGTCTTTTATTTTTTATTTAATAGTATCTATTTCAAAAATGACGGTATTCATGGCTGGTATTACTCCTAGAGGATTTTACCGCTCCTAAAATTCCACGTTCCAGAGGTCGTCACCGATATAATGGAATGTTTTTACCATCTTCCCAGATGTTTTCCCCATCAGATCGCCAGCATCATAAAGGGCAACACCAAGCGCAAGTGGTTTTCCATGCCGCTCTTCCACCACCTGTACGGGACAGCCTGCCTTCACATCTTCAGTAACTGATACAATTCCGGGCCGCATGATATCTGCCCCGTTGACAACAAAAGGGACCGCCCCCGAATCGACAACAATCCGCCGTTCCGGAAAGGGATGTTCGAGCAGGCCTTGAAGGGTGGGAAAGACCCACTCCCCCGAATCCATGAGCTGGGGTTTCTTGTCGATGAGGTACAGCGCAAACCCTGCATTCGTCTCGAGTATTTCGACCCGATCGCTCATGAAGAGTGCAGCGGACTCCCCTATCTGGGCACAAAGCCCGGCAAAGAGGGCTGATGCCTGTGATTTCCTGATGCTGTGCCTTTTTCTCCCGGTGATCTTCGCCATCGCGTTCCATATATTTCTCGTCCCGATCATGAAAAAGCATTTCAGCAAGAGTGGTGTATATGAGTGCGATAAGACAGGTACACTTCCTTGAGGGAGCCCGGGCGCTCGCCAAGTTTTAAGTATCTTTCTTACGCACATATATTACTCCACAGTGATGGAACACAGGGAATTCGTATGACAAAACGGCCGTTGGATATTTTGGATCAGGTGCTGAACCGGCAACCCGTAATCGTCTCCCTCAAGGGCGGCAGGGAACTTCGTGGCGTATTGCAGGGATATGACGTCCATATGAACCTTGTACTGGATAAAGCTGAAGAGGTTGAGGGTGGACAGGCGCGGAGCGTCGGGACCCTCATCGTCCGCGGCGACAATGTGATCTATATCTCTCCATCCATGGAATGATTGTGCGGAAGGTGAAGCATGTCAAAGGGCACTCCATCAATGGGAAAGCGTTCAGGCAAGGTCCATATTGCCTGCAGAAGGTGCGGGAGCATCTCCTATCACCTGCGGCACCGGACCTGTTCTGCATGCGGGTTTGGTAAAAGCACGCGGATGAGGAAGTACAACTGGATAAACAAGAGACCAAAGATCCCGACCCATTAGAGAGCGATCATGTGTGGAATCGTTGGCATCAGGGATGCTGGCGGTGTGTCGTTCTCACTCTATTATGCATTGTTTGCTCTTCAGCATAGGGGGCAGGAGAGCGCAGGGATCTCCACTTTTGATGGGGTTCAGCTCTATAAACACAAGGGCCAGGGTCTTGTTGCCGAAGTCTTCGATCCAGCACTGTTGCGGGGGCTTGAAGGCGATGTTGGAATAGGGCATGTACGGTATCCCACGACCGGAGCAAACAAGCCGGAGAACGCACAGCCGTTCAATTTTCTTTTTCGTGATCACATCATCTCCATTGCCCATAATGGCAACCTCGTGAATGCCTGCGAACTCAGAGACGAATACGAGGCACGCGGGCAAATCTTCTGCACGACCACGGACACCGAGCTGATCGCAAAGGTGATCACTGACGAGATGAGCACATCGGGATGCATCGAGGACGCAGTTCACCGGTGCATGCGGATACTTAAAGGTTCGTATTCTGTTGTCCTGATGATGGACGGGATACTGTACGGATTCAGGGATCCGCTTGGAATCAAGCCCATGTGTATCGGAAAGACCAGCCAGGGGATTGTTCTGGCATCGGAGAGTGTGGCGGTCGATGCCCTTGGTGGGACGTTCCTTCGTGATCTGAAACCCGGGGAGCTGGTATGTATCGATGAGGATGGAATGCGCGCCATGCAGATAGCAGTGTCGGACTGCCGCGCCCACTGTATCTTTGAATACATCTATTTTGCAAGGGCCGACTCGATTCTTGATGGTGCCCTTGTTTATGATGTTAGAAGGAATATCGGAGGAAAGCTCCATGAAGAAGCTCCCGTCAATGCCGATTCCATATGCCCGGTCCCGGATTCAGGGACTGCATATGCTATCGGATATTCAAAGACATCCCATATCCCGTTCGTAGAAAGTCTCATGAAAAACAGGTACATGGGAAGGACCTTTATCATGCCCTCGCAGATTGAGCGGGAGAAGGCCGTCAGGATGAAACTGAATCCGATTGGCGATCACCTGAAAGGGAAGTCAATCGTACTCGTCGATGACAGTATTGTCCGGGGGACCACGTCCCGGAGAATCATCAATATCATCCGCGACGCCGGTGCAAAAGAGGTGCACGTCAGGATTGGATCTCCGGCCATCAAGGCACCCTGCTATCTTGGTGTTGACATCCCCACCCGTCAGGAACTGATTGCCAGCGACAAGAACGAGGAAGAAGTCCGGGGACGAATCACGGCAAACTCCCTCCACCATATCTCCCTCGAAGCATTGGTTGAATCCATCGGGATAGAAAGAAAACACCTCTGCACAGGATGTCTGACCGGGTGTTACCCGGTTTCCATTACAGGGGAACAGTCACAACCTCCCGCAATAGATTTCCTTGACGGGACCTACCAGACAAAGCTCGAGCTCTTTGAATAACGACCTTTGCGCAAAACTTTTTTAATAGAATGTAGCGAGGGATGGATGGATTTGAACCATCGGTCTAATCCTGCATTTTTTTCGGGATTAAATATTGAAATTATAACTCTCTGTATTGGATTCAGGGGATAAATGACATTTACCCTTTTTGGAATATATATCCGCTTTACTCACTACCCCTGACGCCTCGTTTTCTGGTCGTCTTTATATGCAGCCAGATAAACTCGCACGAACTTCAAATTCACGATACCGGATTCATCTGACTGTTCTTTTATTGATTCTTTTACCAGCATCCGAAAGGTTTCGATATAGTCATCCGTTAATGGAACCTGATAAAAAGACTGGTTTAAATAACCATTTTCTGCCCCTGATTGGAAAATGGTATACACCTCATCGGCTGTATGGCGGGTTGATTCTTCTTTGAATTCGCATTGTACGGTATGAAATCCACAATCTCTGAAAAGCTGGCGGTATTCCACCGCGCCCTCCAAAAAGAACCACGGATTTTTGAAAAAATTGAATATCTCCCTGGTGGACGGATTGGTCCTTACTTTCTCAATGGCACGGATAAAATTGGGGCAGTACATCGTTGTGGCCGGAGCCTGGATACCCATCCGGCCACCGGGTTTCAGTGCTGTAAAACACTGTACAAGTACCTTTTCAGGATGAGGGAACCATTGGAAAGCGGAGTTGCAGTAGATGACATCAAAAGTATTAGAAAATCCCAGGCATTCGGCGTCTTTAACGAAATAACTGAGATTTTGTTGATCACAGCCGTTGTGGATTGCTTCGTTGATCATGCCCTCTGAGATATCTGTGCCCACAACGCTTCCGTTTGTAAGAAGGGCAATTTTTTTTGTTACACCCCCAGATCCACATCCCACATCAAGTACATCCTCCCCGTCTTGGATAGATAATAGACTTAGCAAAACATCTGAAGCTAATTTTTGGATGATGGCATTTTTTTCGTACAAATGAGCTTTAGTATTGAAATTAATGTTTGACATCCCAATTTCATCTCTCGCGTTATCCAATGTGCAGATTTTACAGTAATTCCTCTTAAAGAGAAGTGAAAGATACACTTTTTACGTCTTCTTGAGTGCAAACAAATGTTTTACAATCGCTTGTTTTCGATGAAAAGAATAGCGAGGGATGGATTTGAACCATCGGTCTACGGGTTATGAGCCCGTCGGGATATCCTGACTACCCCACCTCGCTTCCGGCAGGAGTATAATATTGACAATCTCGGGACATATAGTTTACTCCTGTAGTCTGGGACAGATCTCTCTGGGCAGGGATTAAATGGTCTACCACCAAAAGGATTTCATGGATGATGAGCTGCAGCGTATCAGGGAAAAGAAACTCCGTGAGATGACGGAGCATCTCCATGGGGCAGAGGTCCCCATCATACATCCTGTCAATGCCGCAAACTTCCGACAGCTGCTTTCGGCCAATCCGTTTCTTGTCATTGATTTCTGGGCTGAGTGGTGCGGGCCATGCAGGATGGTTGCTCCGGTGATTGAAGAACTTTCCCGCGAATTTGCCGGCACCGTTACCTTTACAAAGTGCAATACCGACGAAAATCCCGGTATCGCGGGAGGATTTGGAATCACCGCCATCCCGACTATCATCCTGTTCAGGGACGGGACGGCAGTTGATATGGTAGTGGGGGCTTATCCGAAAGAGGCTCTGAAGGCCCGGATCAAGAAAGCATTTCACCTCCCCTGACCCGTGATTCTGCAACATCACCACTATCCATCCTATTATATCACCAGGTTGCAGTATCATAATGAGATGGTGAATCCCATGCGCCTGATTGTGGGGCTTTCCGGGGCCAGCGGTATCATCTACGGTATCCGGATGCTCGAGGTCATGCACGACCTCAAAATCGAGACCGATCTTGTGATGACTGGTATGGCCGAGAAAATGGTGGAGATCGAGACAAGCCGGAGTGTTGAGCAGGTCAGGGATTTTGCAACACGGTGCCATGATAACAGTGATTTCACTTCAGTGCTTGCGAGCGGAGGGTACCGGACGATGGGGATGGTGGTCCTTCCGTGCAGTATGAAGACCCTGGCCGGTATCGCCTGCGGATTTGCCGACAACCTTCTCCTCCGGGCTGCTGACTGCACCCTCAAGGAACGGCGGCCGCTCATCCTCGTTCCGAGGGAGACACCCCTGAATCTGATCCAGCTGAAGAACATGGTTACCCTGGCTGAATCAGGGGTTACCATCCTCCCGGCAGCGCCAGGGTTCTACCACCGGCCTGAAACGATAGATGACCTGGTCGATCATATCGTCGGGAAAACGCTTGACGTATTCGGTGTCGATCATCACCTGTATCACCGATGGCGCCAGGATTTCTGAACGTTCTCCCTGTTTTATCTAAAAATCCCGATATTTTTAATCATATGATTCTCTGAAAGGGGACAAGTGTCCACCATGAGAGTGGCGGAAGATCTTCACATAAACCCCCGTAGTCGATACTCTGTCGAGAATAATGTGTGAAGTGCCCATGATACCAATGGATCACAAACCGTCCGAATGAACATCTCGGATTGTGATGTTAATGCCAAATGGCGGAGCTACATCCATTGGAAAAAAGGGGGGTATCAGGCAGTCTGCGCTCCCGGTGCGCATCCTCCCCGCAGATACTGGAGAGAGAGGATTGTGATTGCTGAAAGGGGGAGCGCGATAACGATCGGATCTATGGCACTCCAGGGATATGCGAGGACTCCTACTGTTCCGAGGAGGGCTTTTGAGAGGCCGAACACGGCTGCATACTT
>JAAYWH010000082.1 GCA_012516785.1 Methanomicrobiales archaeon | reverse complement strand
ATTATTTCTTCTCTACCTTGTCTTCCTTCAGCACCTTCTTGGCGATGATAAATACCACGAAGGCCACGATGATGAAGTAGATCAGGTCGGCGAGGAACTTGCCCCAGGTGATCACGATCGACCCTATGGTAATGGATGCGGTCTGCCAAGCACCCCCAGGGATAAAGAACGTGATGATCGGCATCAGGATATTGTCCACCAGTGACTTGATCAATGCCGTTGCAGCGACACCGATAATGAATGCGATGGCCAGGCCGATGACCTTGTATTCGTACAGGAAATCCATGAACTCTTTCATCATACTCATTTAGTTCTACACCTCACAAATTGTTTCATAAAAGTGTTGATAGTGTTTCAATTTAAAGGAATCGGTCAATGAATGAAAAAATAAGCACATTTCAGGCTAAATATGGTCTTTTCACAATAAATTCTGTCTTTCTCTCTGAACGAGATTCGGACCATGTTACCGTAGGCGTGGCATAATTATTGATGATGATCAGGTTTCTACAGCCAGAGACCTTTTCCTCATCTCATCAAACGAGATATCTTTCAGGAAATGTAAAATACCAGTCAATTCAATGATAGTTATATAAATAACCCAATATTATGGTATACTTGGTGAAGTTGAATGGGATTTAAAGATGAAGTATTAACCCAGATTGCCGCCCTGTTGACCGCCGCCTTTGGGCTGGTCGCTGCACTGGCATGGAATGGAGCAATCCAGGCATTGTTCAAACAGGTGTTCGGTACGGCTGACAGCCTTAACGCACAATTGATCTATGCAGTCATAGTCACCATCATTGCGGTGATTGTTACCATCTGGATTGCACGGGCTGTAGCCCATGCAAAGGGCGGAGAGAAGAAGTAACCTTTTTCATTTTTTTGGGATTCTCCATACTCTGAATCTCACTCTCTGCCCACATACACCTTCAGAATGGATCTGATGCGGGTATCAGAGTATTGAACCTTCTTCCCGGCATGATATGTCTGATTTCTGATCCACTTATATGCCAGTATTGACAAATATTCACGTCAGGCCATGATCATCCTCCGCTGCCGCGCCTGCAACGGGACAGGCGAGGTCACCAATGAGCAGTACAGGATCTGCCAGGCACTCAAGTCACATGCCGCAAAGCGGTACTTCCATTATCCCATGGAAGAGGTGGCAGGAGACGAGAACGAGCAGCAGAAACATGATGCCTGCAATGGTGTCCCGGAGAAAGTGGACTGCCCCATCTGCGAGGGGGTAGGTGAGGTAGCCTTTGAGGAGGATGACTGGGAACTGAGAATCGTTGCCGACGAGGATGAACATCTCGAGGAATAGGCCTTTTTTTATGCAGTGGATATAGAGAGTGGTTCCTTTCCACTACCAGCTTCGCTAAAGATCCCGTAGCTTCTGCCCGAACTCCGGGAGGAAATCCTTTTTCCGCGACATGACCCCGGGAAGATGCACCGGCTGGGGATCGAGTCCGAGCGAGGAGAGGACACCAAGGTCCCCGGCTGCGAAGAGGTGGCTGTGATTCCCGATGACATTGGTGAACAGCACGAGATAGAGATCGGCTGCATCCTCTTTTCGGAGCTGTTCGAGGACAGTTCCGATCTCCTTGCCGCGGCCCTGGAGGAATTCATCGGATGCCATCATCACCTGCGATATGACAACCTCCCTCCCGAACAGCGAATACCGCTTCGTGTCCCGGGAGAGGAGAACCGGGAGGGGGGTATGGTCAAGATCCATCCCCTTCTGGATCAGATCTGTCCCGAACGCGACCGGATCGAGGCCGCATATTCCCGCAAGGTACGCCACCGCCTTTTCATCTGCGGGGGTAGTCGTGGACATCTTCAGCACCAGGGTATCCGAGAGGATCCCGGCAAGGAGGATCCCGGCGACCGGGGGGGACGGTGCCTTTCCGGCCTCCATGAACTTCATCGCGATGATGGTGGAGGTGGAACCGACCGGCTCGTTCTGGAACCTGACCGGTTTTAAGGTCGTGATCGCCCCGAGGCGGTGGTGATCGATCACTTCGAGGATCTCGGCTGCCTCGATCCCGTCCACCGCCTGCCCGTATTCGTTGTGGTCGAGGAGGATCACCTGTTTCTGTATCTCGCCAAGGAGAGTATTCCGCGAGATCGTGCCAAGGAGCCTTCCCTCCTTGTCTACCACGCAGGCAGTCCGGTACTTTGAATCGGTAACAGCCTTCTTTGCATAGGTGAGGGTGTCATCGAGCCGGAGGACCGGGACATCCGTGGCAAGGACAGAGCCTGCCGGCAGCGAGAGGTGCACCATCCTCCCGACCGAAAAGGCATCGAGCGGGCTTGCCAGGATTGAGACCCCCTTCGCTGCGGCAGCATCGAGCGTGCGGCTCCCGGCAGGGGCCCCTTCTGCAATCACGAGAGCCGCTATCCCCGCGGAGATGAGGGCGAGCTGGGCAGGCTCGTTGTCTCCCACCACGGCAACATCCTCTGGTGTCAGCCGGGAAAGGGCGACGTGGAGGGCATCGATCACGATCTCCACCCTCCCGCAGATCTCGCGTTTCCCCTCGACACAGATGCGGGCATCCAGGATCCGTGCAAGCGTCCCAAGGGCGATGGGGCCGATGGAGAGCGGTGCATCGCGCCTGGGAGTCACATATGCCTTCGCAAGCCCGTGCTCGCTGACGAGCCCGAGGAACTTCCCTTCGTTGTCGATGATCGGGATGTTCCTGATCTCGTACTCGTCCATCATGGCCGCGACATCGATGGTGGGCATGTCCGCAGGAGCCTTCTGGGTATAGAAGAACGGAATATCGCCGACATGCGGCTCGACGCTGGATATCTCGAGCGGTGCAGTGAGGCCGAAGTATCCCAGGGCAAACCTGGTCTCGGCATTCAGGTCCCCCGAGTACGAGGCGATGTACCGGCCCGGTTCCCGGGAGTTGAGGAGATCGGTATACCCGATCACGCTCCCGATGCTGTCAGTATCAGGCTGGCGATGCCCGATCACGTACACCTTCTGCACAATCTCTCCCTTCGCGCTTATCCCACTATAATGTGAAGTACACAGGTTTAACCCTCACCTTCGGATCAGCCCGGGAATACCGCAGAGCGAATCACGGTAAAAACCTGTCACCGGAGATTACCATGATGAGGATATCTATATGCTTGGAGGAGAGATTTGATCCCGCAGAAAGAATGAAAAAGATCGTTATCCGCGGGGCTCGGCAGCATAACCTCAAGAATATCACTGTCGAGCTGCCGCGGGACCAGTTCATCGTCATCACCGGCCTCTCCGGTTCAGGCAAGTCCACGCTCGCGTTCGATACTATCTATGCCGAAGGCCAGCGGCGATACGTGGAATCGCTCTCGGCATACGCCCGGCAGTTCCTCGGACTGATGAGCAAGCCGGACGTGGATGCCATCGAGGGGCTCTCCCCGGCCATCTCCATCGAGCAGAAGAGCACCAGCAAGAACCCGAGGAGCACGGTCGGCACCGTCACCGAGATCTACGATTACTTACGACTCCTCTTTGCCCGGATCGGAACTGCCTACTGCCCGGTGCACAACATCCGGATCGAGTCGCAGTCCCCTGAACGGATCGCGGATACGATCAGGGAAAAGATGACCGGGACCGTTACCATCCTCTCCCCGGTGGTCCGGCAGAAGAAGGGCACCTACCAGCAGCTGATAAAAGACCTGAACCGCGAAGGATACCTCCGGGTGCGGATCAACGGCGAAATACAGCGCACCGATGAGGAGTTCACGCTCGAACGCTACCGGAAGCATGACATCGAGATTGTTATCGACCGCTTGGATCCTTCAGACCGTTCCCGGCTTGCGGAGGCATGCGAGGCTGCCCTCGCCAGGTCAGGCGGGCTGTTGATTGTCATGGATGAGGCAGGTAACGACACCCTGTTCTCGGCTACCATGGCGTGCCCGGTCTGCGGGGTCACCTTCGAGGAACTCCAGCCACGGATGTTCTCGTTCAACAGCCCCTTCGGGGCATGCGAGGAGTGCAACGGGCTTGGGATAAAGATGGAATTTGACCCCGATCTGATCATCCCGGACCGGTCGCTCTCGATCGCTGACGGAGCGGTCGCCCTGTACCGGAACTTCCTTGACGGCTACCGGAGCCAGTATCTTGCCGCGGTAGCCCGCCACTACGGGTTCTCCATCTTCACCCCGATCAGGGAGATCAGTGAAGAGCAGTACAATGCCCTGGTGTTCGGCTCTGACGAGAAGATCAAGTTCTCCATGAGCATGAAGAACGGGGAGGGGCACTGGGCTCATACCGGATCGTGGGAGGGGCTTCTCCCCCAGGCCCAGCGCCTTTACCACCAGACCCAGTCCGAGTACCGGAAACGCGAGCTCGAACGCTTCATGCGGATATCACCCTGCCAGCGCTGCGGGGGAAAGAGGCTCAAGGAGAAGGTCCTCGCCGTCAGGGTGCAGGACAAGTCCATCATCGATATCACCGATATGCCCGTCGGGGACTGTATCCGGTTCTTCCGCGACCTCGCCCTGACCGAGAAAGAGGCAGAGATCGCACGGCAGATCCTGAAAGAGATCAATGCACGGCTGGACTTCCTCGAGAAGGTCGGGCTCGGGTACCTCACGCTCTCACGAAATGCCGGCACCCTTTCTGGCGGCGAGGCGCAGCGGATCCGCCTGGCAACCCAGATAGGGTCCAACCTGATGGGGGTGTTATATGTGCTTGATGAACCCTCCATTGGCCTCCACCAGAAGGATAACCAGAAGCTGATCGATACGCTCCGGAGGCTCCGTGATCTCGGGAACACGCTTGTCGTGGTCGAGCATGATGAGGATACGATAAGGAGCGCCGATTATGTCGTAGACATGGGGCCGGGTGCCGGCCTGCATGGCGGGTATGTGGTTGCGGAAGGAACCCCGGGGGAGATTGAGGGGAGCAGCGAATCCCTCACCGGGCAGTACCTGGCGGGAAGACTGAAGATAGAGGTCCCGGAAAAACGACGGAAGAACTCGAGATACCTGAAGATTTCAGGCTGCCAGGAGAACAACCTCAAGAACATCGATGTCAGGATCCCGCTCGGCGTCTTCACGGTGATCACCGGGGTGTCCGGGAGCGGCAAATCGACGCTGATCTATGATACCCTGTACCAGGCGCTCCAGAAAAAGCTGTACAAGTCCCGGGTCACTCCAGGGAAGTACCGAACGATCGAGTTCGACTCCGAGGTCGACAAGGTGATCGTGATCGACCAGAGTCCGATCGGAAAGACACCCAGGAGCAACCCTGCCACCTACACCAAGGTCTTTGACGAGATCCGTCAGGCGTTCGCCGGGACCAAGGAAGCTAAGGTCCGTGGCTATAAACCGGGAAGGTTCTCGTTCAACCTGAAGGGAGGCCGCTGCGAGGCCTGCGAGGGGGACGGGCTGATCAAGATCGAGATGAACTTCCTCCCTGACGTCTACGTCGAATGCGAAGAGTGCCGGGGAAGGCGGTATAACCGCGAGACGCTCGAGGTGAAATACAAGGGGAAGTCCATCGCCGAGGTTCTTGACATGACCGTCGAGGAGGCGCTCACCCACTTCGAACACATCCCGGTCATCCGGAACAAGCTCGAGACTCTCTCCGCGGTCGGCCTCGACTACATCAAGCTCGGGCAGAGCTCGACCACGCTCTCGGGAGGAGAAGCACAGCGGATCAAGCTCACCCGGGAGCTTGCCAGGAAAGCAACGGGAAAGACCATCTATCTCCTCGATGAACCGACCACGGGGCTCCATTTCCATGATGTCAAGAAGCTGATCGCGGTGCTGAGCGAACTCGTGGAGAAGGGAAACACCGTGGTGGTGATCGAGCACAACCTTGATGTGATCAAGTCAGCCGATCATATCATCGACCTCGGCCCTGAAGGGGGTGACGCCGGGGGGTACATCGTCGCGACCGGGACACCCGAGGAGGTTGCGGCAAACCCGGAGAGCCATACCGGCCGGTTCCTCCAGAAGATGTTTGCATGATCGAGATTGCCACTCTCCCCCATGCACCGGGATGCTACCTGTTCAGGGGCAGTGGTGGCACGATCCTCTATATCGGGAAAGCAAAGGACCTGAAAAAAAGGGTCAGCAGCTACTTCCGGAAGCGTGACCTCGATCCAAAGACCAGGCTGATGGTCGAGGCTGCAGAGGATCTCGACTATATCGTGACCAAAAACGAGGTCGAGGCGCTGATCCTTGAAAACAGCCTGATCAAGAAGCACCAGCCCCGGTATAACATCGACCTGAAGGACGCGAAGGCCTATGCCTACCTCCAGCTCACCGATGAACCTTTCCCGGCCATCAGGATCGCCAGGAATCCTTCAGGGAAAGGGACGTTCTTTGGCCCCTTCGTCTCGGCAGCCGAGCGCGAGTATATCCGGGACCTGCTCAAACGGACCTTCAGGCTGCGGACCTGCAAAAAACTCCAGAAACGGGGATGCCTGCGCTACCATATCCACACCTGCAGTGCCCCCTGCAGGGGGGAGATCAGCAGCGGGGAGTATGCTGCACTCGTCAGGAATGCTACCCTGGTGCTCCGGGGAAGAACAGCAGAGCTCCTTCTCCACCTGAAACAGGAGATGGCAGCGCGATCGCAGAAGGAGGATTTCGAAGGGGCGCTTGTCATCCGGGACCAGATCCGGGCGCTCGAACACCTCTCGGACCGGCAGGACATCACGCGGAGGAAAGAGGGGGACGAGGATATCATCAGCTATCGGGCTTACCAGGGAACCGTGCACCTCATGCTCTTCAATGTCTACCGGGGGACACTGGGGAACAAGAGCGAGTTCTCCTTTGAGGAGCACCCGGATTTTTTTGAAGAGTTCCTTGTCCAGTACTACTCCGACAACCCGGTACCGTCCGAGATCATCCTGCCTGAGCCGATCAGCGAACCGGTCGTAGAATTCCTCACCCTTGCCCGGGGAAAGCGGATGACCGTGACGGTACCGAAGATCGGGGCAAAGAAACGGCTCCTCGACCTTGTCGAAAAGAACATTGAGACCGTGTTCTATGCCGGGGAGGTGCGCGTGATGGAGATCCAGGAGGCCCTCGGGCTGGATTCTCCGCCGGAGGTTATCGAATGCTTTGACATCTCCCACCTCTCTGGATCATCAGTAGTGGGATCGATGGTCCGGTTCAGGAATGGAAAACCGGAGAAGAAGGAGTACCGGCGGTTCAGGATACGGACGGTGGAGGGGATCGATGACCCGAAAGCCATCGGCGAGGTGATCAGCAGGAGATATTCACGGCTCCTGAAAGAAGGGGAACTGTTGCCCGACCTTGTCATGGTTGACGGTGGAAAGTCTCAGCTGTCATCGGCACTGGCAGCCCTGAAGGAGATAGGTGCCGGCATCCCGGTCATCGCGCTTGCAAAGAGGGAGGAGGAGGTATATGTCCCTGGCAGGACCACCCCTCTGCCATTGTCACGAAAAGAGCAGGGATCCCTGTACCTCCAGGAGATCAGGGACGAGGCCCACCGGTTCGCGATCGCGTACCACCATCTCCTCAGGACAAAGGAGCTTGTCCGATGACAGGATTCGATCTCAACGCACGGTTCGGGCCGGCAGGCTCACAGCCGGAAGCGATCAGGGAACTTGTCTCCGGCCTCGGACAAAACGAACGGTTCCAGACCCTCCTTGGGGTGACCGGTTCCGGCAAGACCTTCACCATGGCGAACGTGATCGGCGAGGCGGAGCGGCCGGCACTGGTGATCGCACACAACAAGACGCTGGCGGCCCAGCTCTGGAACGAGTTCAGGGAGTTCTTCCCGAACAACCGGGTGGAATACTTCGTCTCGTACTATGACTATTACCAGCCGGAGTCCTACCTGCCGGCAAAAGACCAATATATAGAGAAGGACGCCCAGATCAACCCGAAGATCGAGATGATGCGCCTCTCCGCAACGGCATCGATCCTCTCGAGGAGGGACGTGATCGTGATCGCCTCAGTCTCCTGCATCTACGGGCTCGGCCGTCCCGAGCACTACCGGAACATGGGGTTCGAACTGAAGGTGGGGGACACCATCTCCAGGAGAGAGATCATCGGGCACCTCGTCGCCAGCCTCTACGAACGGAACGAGATCGAGCTGATGCCCGGCAGGTTCCGGGTGAAAGGGGACACGATCGACCTGATCCCCGGGTATTTCAACAACATCATCCGGATCGAGCTCTTCGGTGACCAGGTCGATCGGATCGCCGAGATCGACAGGAATTCAGGGGAGATAAGAGAGAAGATGAATTACTTTTATGTCTTCCCTGCGCGGCACTACGTTATCCCCCAGGAGCTCCAGAAGCAGGCACTCCGGTCGATCCAGCAGGAGCTGGAGGAGCGCCTCCCGGAACTCGGGATGATCGAGGCCCACCGGCTCTCCCAGCGGACCATGTACGACATCGAGATGATCGAGGAGACGGGGAGCTGCAAGGGGATCGAGAACTACTCCCGCCATTTTGATTTCCGGAAACCGGGGGAGAAACCGTACTGCCTGCTGGATTACTTCCCTCCCGACTTCCTCCTCTTCATCGATGAGAGCCACCAGACCATCCCCCAGCTCAACGGAATGTACCGGGGGGACCGATCACGGAAGCAGGCCCTCGTGGACTACGGGTTCCGGCTGCCGAGCGCGTTTGACAACCGCCCCCTGATGTTCAAAGAATTTGAACACTACATGAAGAACGTGATCTTCGTCTCGGCAACCCCCGGCCCCTACGAGCTTGCCCACTCGGGGCAGATCGTTGAGCAGATCATCCGTCCGACCGGCCTCGTAGACCCGATAGTGGAGGTAAGGACCACCGCTGGGCAGACCGAGAACGTGATGGGGGAGATCCGGGAGACCATTGCCAGGGGTGACCGGGTCCTCCTCACGACCCTCACCAAGCGGCTGGCTGAGGAACTGACCGAGTACCTTGCCGGCAGGGGAATCCGGACGCGGTACCTCCACTCCGAGATCGATACCCTCCAGCGCACCGAGATCATCAGGGAACTCCGTCTCGGAAGGTTTGACGTACTTGTCGGGATCAACCTCCTGCGGGAAGGGCTTGACATTCCCGAGGTCGGCTTCATCGGGATCCTTGACGCCGACAAGGAAGGATTCCTCCGGGATGCCCGAAGCCTCATCCAGATCATCGGGAGGGCGGCGAGGAACGTCAACTCCCGGGTCGTGCTCTACGCCGATTCCCTGACAGACTCGATCAAGGCAGCGGTGAGCGAGACCGAACGGAGACGAACACTCCAGATGGAATATAACCGGATCCATCAGATCAGCCCGGTGACCATTAAAAAACCGGTCCCTGAAAAGGAAGTGGACCTGAAGGACACCCGGCATATCCCGAAGAGCGATATCCCGAACCTGATCATCGAGCTCGAAGCCCGGATGAACAGGGCCGCAGAGAACCTCGAGTTTGAAGAGGCGATACGGCTCCGCGACCGGATCCGCGACCTTCGGGAGCGGGAAGGAAGGTAGGTGTACCGAAAAAGGAGAGGAGGGAGCGTGAGAATTCTGCCGGGAGACAGCCGGTCAGATCCAGCAACTGCTCCTGGCTTTTCAAAATAAAAAAGGGTATAGTGGCATTTCATCCACCAATTTTTTCATCCTTCAAAGTGTTTCATGTCATTTTAAAACGCTCCTGGGGGTTGCGCCTTCGGCTAACCCCCGCCGCT
>JAAYWH010000081.1 GCA_012516785.1 Methanomicrobiales archaeon | reverse complement strand
GGACTCCGTGTAAGGGTTATGCTTCATGGTGCGATACTATCCGGCATATCTCCACCGGGATCTCCCTGACCTCATCTCTGTGAAAGGCAAATGTCCGCCTGATCGGGAGCAGGCCGCCAATCACCTCGTCAATCTCTCCCCGTCCGGCAAGATACGAGCTGATGAACGACCGGCTGCCCGCATTGAAGATCCCGTACGTTACCGGTGCAATGGTGACCGCTGCGTCAAGAAACGGCCTGTCTGCGTGAAGCTGCTGTGCTCCGAAGGGAGGATTCATGACAACCGTATCGCACCATCCTGCAACGGCATGAATTTCAGGTTGTTTTACATCCGCCTCAATAAATTGTATCTCCACCCCCGCCTTCAGGGAGTTTTTTCGGGCGATTCCGAGCACATCAGGATCTACCTCAACAGCGACCACGTCACGGGCACCGAGGAGTGCTGCCCCAATGCCAAGGACCCCGGTGCCACACCCAAGATCACAGACACGTTTCCCCTCGATATCTCCCCTCATCGCTGCATGGAACAGGAGCCGGGCGGCGAGAGGAGCCGGTGTCCTGTACTGTTCAAGGAGAGGAGAGGGATTGGAAAATCCCTCGAGGTTCTCAAGGAGCTTCTCAAGGTGTTTCAGCTTCATTGTCAGAGCATTTCATCGATGGCATAGTCTTCCCAGGTGCGGGTCCCGCAGAGAATTTCGTACTCAGCGGGGGTGAGGACCGGTACCGGGAACCTGACCTGGTCATCGTAGGCAAGTCTCGGGCATGCGGTATTCACGTAGGCCTCAAATCCAAGATTCAGGAGCTCGTCAGGGCTCACCTCCTTCATGAAGACAAGGTATGCCCTGTCAGAGAGCGAGAGGAGGCGTGTTCCGAGGTCATAACGGTTCTGGCCTTGTTTTGTACTGATAATAATCCCGATATGGGCAGCCTCACGTGCTTTCTCGATGAGCGCATGGCGTTTCCGGAGAAACTTCCCTGCATCGACCTCAACAGCGTGCCCAGAGAAGGGATCAAGTGCCACCACATGAGCCCGCGTGGCAAGCTGGACACCGAGGGGATGGAACATCCCTGTTCCGATGAAAAGGATCTCCGATACCCCCGGAATCCTCGCAGCCGCAAAAGAGCAACCAAGCACCTGGCCGGGTTCTGGCGTTCTTCCCCCCGCAGACTGAAAGATGGGATCGTACCCTTCGTTCCTGAGCACCTCAGCAATCTCCGGGAGCAGGTGGGTATGCTGGGCAGTGGTAATTAATCCGATCCTTTTCCCCTTGAGAAAAGGCAGGGCAGAACTGATGACAATGGGATCGAAGTCGACCCGGTAGGGTATGTGCAGGACGTCCGGATGAATGAGCAGAGGGGTGTGGCCGAAGTTCACGAGCACATCGGCATAGTCGAGCAGCTCAAGCGACAGGTCACAGGCACCGTAACAGGGATCGCCGCTGATGATGACAGAGAATCCCTGGCGTGAAAGCGCATCTGCAATACCAGCTGCCTTTCGCTTGAGGCCGGCCGGGAACTGGAGGGCGACTGACCGTGCTCTCTTCTCCCGCAGCCAGGTCACCAGGTCAGAGATGTTGTTCAACCACACGCACCCTGTCAGATACCTCGACGGTTACCAGCACCTTGTAAGGCCTTCCGATATCAGGATATCCCTTCCGGATGGCAAAACAGATATCAGCAACCTCTGCTCCTGCCACATGGAGTGCGGCAAGGATCCCCCTGGTAGTTCCCCCGGTGCTGACCACATCGTCAACGATAACGACCCGTTCTCCCTCCCGCACACCGTTCAAAAAGAGCTGTCCTTTCGAGTATCCGGTAACCTGGTGCACCGGGATCTCACCCCGCAACTGGTATTCCCGTTTCCTGACAATGTTCAGAGGGAGATCGGTCATGTGGGAGATGATGGACCCGATGGGAATCCCCATCGCCTCGGCAGCAACGATCCGGTCGACCCGGTCCAGATCCATGATCTTGATCATGCCAGTTGCCACTTCGCGGAGCACGGCAGGATCAAGAGAAGGTACCCCGTCCGTTATAGGATGGATAAAATAATTGTACTCCCCACGTTTGACAACCGGGCATATTTCAAGCGATTTTATCAGTTTTTCAAGCATACTGCTCACCAATAGCTTCAAGAAATGCTTCAATGATCCCCGCATGCACATGGGGCATGCAGACGATTCTGAGATGATTGTTCCGGGTATACGAGACCTGCCAGGGGGAAGGGACCGGCCATTCCGGGGCTTTGAAGGTGGCAACGTTGACATCGGGGATGACAACCGGCCGGATTCCATAGCTCTCCATCCCGTTGATCAATCTTCTTGTATTCTTCATGCACCCTTCGACCACCGCTGCCATCCCCTCGTAGCCAAGATACTCAAGCACCGCGAGTGCTCCCGCAACGGATCCACCGGGCCGGGTGCCGGAGAGCGTAAACTCCTGCTTCACCGTGAGGTAGGGGGTATCTACCGATAACGAACAGAGATCTTTTTCATTCCTTAAAAGGAGGCAGCCGGCTGGTATGGTGCTCATCCCCATTTTGTGAGGATCGACAGCGATCGACATTACCCCAGGGAGCGAGAAATCAAATTCGGGAGCCCCTTTCAGGAATGGCAGGACCATACCCCCGAACGCAGCATCGACATGGAAGAATATCCCCTCCTTCGACGCATACGCTGCAAGCCTCCTGATGGGATCTACCATGCCATACTCGGTTGTTCCTGCAATGCCGACCATGCAACAGGTATTGGTATCAACGGACTCCAGGTACCGTTCACAATCGACCCGGTAATCCCCCGTGAGGGGAACCGCACGCATCTCAACCCCGATCATATCACAGGCCTTCTTAAATGAGAAGTGGGCGGATTCAGGTATGACCACATTGGGTGATGCAATCCCTGCGGTCGCTCTTGCAATCCTGAGTGCCTGGATATTTGATTCTGTCCCTCCGGTCGTGGCATACCCGCAGGCATCCGGGTGGTGGAAGAGGGTCCCGATACGGCTGATAAGCATCCGCTCGAGCGAGGAGGTTCCGGGAAAAAGTCCTGGATCTCCGAGATTGGTCTCCATGAAGAGGGCATGTGCCCTGACTGCGACAGGATGCGGGAGGGTACACATCGAGCTCAGGATGAACCGGTGGTTTTTATCCTGTAGCTTTGTTGTCTGCAAAAATGAGAAGAGGTCTTCTTCAGGGACTCCTTTACTCCGCATGTGACCTTCTTGCACTCTCAAGAATGATTCGCTGCTCTGTCCGTGCGACAGTCTCCCGTATCTTTGCAATGGCATCGATGTTGGCCGAGACACTCGTAATTCCATGCTCGACGAGCCAGGTCACCATGGGGGGCTCAGATCCAGCCTGGCCGCAGATGGAACATTCGACCCCGTGGTCACGGCAGACCTCGATCGCCTGGTCGATCAAAGCCAGCACCGCGGGATGCTTCGGCTGGTACATTGAGGCAACGTTCTCGTTGTTCCGATCAATAGCCAGGGTATACTGGACGAGGTCATTGGTCCCAAACGAGGCAAAATCGATCCCGGCATGGATGAAATCCTCGATCATGATGGCACATGACGGGATCTCGATCATCACCCCAAGGGTTGCAGCGTTGACATCCACCCCCCATTCTGCCATCATCTCGCGTGCAGCGATGAACTCTTCCGGGTGCGACACCATGGGAAACATCACACCAAGGTTGTCGTATCCCTTCTCCCAGAGCCGCTTGAACGCCTCGACCTGGAGACGGAACTGCTCGGGGCTCTGGAGATCGCGCCGGATACCTCTCCATCCCAGCATCGGGTTGTGCTCATGGGGTTCATTCTCGCCACCGGCCATATTCCGGAACTCGTCGGTCGGGGCATCAAGCGTCCGCACCCAGACCGGCTTTCCGTTGAAAGCATCAAGTACGATCTTGATCCCCTTGTACAGCTCATCGATGAACTCCTCTTCCCTGCCATTCGCGATAAACCACCCCGGCGTCTTGTTCAGCCCGAGGATGAGGTGCTCGATCCGGAGGAGCCCCACCCCGTCAGCACCTGTCGCAGCAGCACGAGCCGCCGCTCCGGGGATAGAGACGTTCACCTTCACACTGGTTGCCGTGATAAGGGGTGATGCAGTGATCGCCGCCGCAGGGGCTTGTGCCTGGGCTGGCTTTTCGAGTGCCCCTTCGTAAATAAATCCTTTTTCACCATCAACCGTGATCAGCTGGCCTGGTTTGAGTATGGATGTGGCATTCCGTGTCCCGACAACCGCCGGGGTACCGAGTTCCCTGCTCACGATTGCGGCATGGCAGGTCATCCCCCCTTCATCAGTCACAATCGCTGCAACCTTCTGCATCGCTGGCACCATGTCAGGGTTTGTCATTTTCGTGACAAGGATGTCTCCTGCCTTGACCGATCCCGTATCTTTGACGTCGCGGATAACCACGACACGGCCGGTCGCCACGCCCGGTGATGCCCCCTGGCCTTTGACCAGGATCTTTCCCTCGCCGGTTTCTGTTTTTACCGAAGTTGCACCTGACCTGATGGTGGTGATGGGCCGGGACTGGAGGATGTAGATGGTATCCCCGACGATACTCCATTCGACGTCCTGTGGAATCCCATAGTGGGTTTCCGCGACCTTCCCATACGTGGCCAGCCGTGCAACCTCATCGTCAGAAAGAACCGGTGTCTCCTGTCGCTCTCTTCCTATTTCAAGAGTCTTTGTGCCATGTTCACCATCGGAGACGATCTCGGTTTTCTTCTGTGCAATGAGCTTGTCGATCACGTTCCCGGTCCGCTGGTCATAGACATATTTGTCGGGAGATACCGATCCGGAGACCACTGCTTCGCCCAGACCCCAGGATCCCTCGATGATCGTCAGAGGTTCTCCCGTCACCGGATGGGAAGTGAACATCACCCCTGCCTTCTCCGAGTTGATCATCTGCTGGACAACCACAGCGATGTTGACACTCCGGTCATCAAAACCCTGTTTTGCACGGTAGTAAATTGCCCTCGCTCCATACAGCGAAGCCCAACACTTCTGGACAGCATCAAGGAGGTTCTTCTCACCTTTGATATTCAGGTAGGTCTCCTGCTGGCCGGCGAAACTTGCATCGGGAAGGTCCTCTGCTGTCGCACTTGACCTGACGGCAACCACCATCCCGCCTCCGTTCAGCTTCTGGTAGGATTCCCGGATCCTGTCTTTCAGGGATGCTGGCATCTTTGCTTTCATCACCAGTGCACGGGCTTTCTTTGAAGCTTGTTCAAGAGCATTGTTATCGTCTACATTCAGGTTCTCAAGATTGGAAAACAGGGGCTGTTCGATCCCTGTCTCAATGAGGAAGTGGCGGAACGCCCGGCTTGTCACAACAAATCCCCCCGGTACCGGGAGGCCCATCGATGACATCTCTCCAAGCGAGGCTCCTTTTCCCCCTACTGCAGCGATATCTTCTTTTCGTATCTCTTCAAGCCACAGAATATCCGGCATCTCCTTCATTCACGCACCACTATAATCTCACCTGTCATCTGGTTAATAAATTATCATCTCCTGGTGTCCCGGCCAGCGGACCGACAGGACAATTGAATTGAGAAGAAGGTTAGAAAAGCTCTGGTAACGATATACTATGGGTTTTCATATGAGCTTCAGGATACTGGTCAGCGATCCGCTGGCCGAAGATGGTTTGGAGCTGCTCAGATCGGAGTTCCAGGTAGAGGTCAAAACGGATCTCCCTGAAGAGGAGCTTATCAACATTATCGGGGACTATGATGCGCTTCTCGTCCGCAGCGGTACTGAGGTCACGGCAAAAGTGATCGAAGCAGGAAAAAAGCTCCGGTTTATCGGGAGGGCAGGGGCCGGGGTCGATAATATCGATATGGATGCTGCGACCCGGCGTGGAATTATTGTCGCAAATGCCCCCGAGGGAAATACCCTTGCTGCAACCGAACACACGATGGCCATGATGTTGTCCCTCGCACGGAATATCCCCCAGGCGAATGCATCCCTGAAGAAGAAGGAGTGGAAGCGCTCGAAGTTCATGGGGGTGGAGCTGAATGAGAAGACGCTCGGGATAGTCGGCCTTGGCAGGATCGGACGGGAGATCGCAAAGAGGGCCAATGCCATGGGAATGCACTGCCTGGGATATGATCCGTTTATCAGTAAAGAGCGGGCTGTCCAGCTGGGTGTCGAATCTGCGTCCCTCGATGAGCTCTTCAGGGCCTCGGATTTCATTACCGTGCATACTCCCCTCATCAAGGAGACCAGGCACATCATCAATCCAAAGAGCATTGCCACGATGAAGGATGGCGTCAGGATCATCAATTGTGCCCGCGGTGGCATCATCGATGAAAAGGCACTCTACGATGCCGTGAAATCAGGGAAAGTGGCGGGTGCGGCGCTCGATGTGTTCGAAGAGGAGCCGCCGCTCAACTCCGCGCTTCTCACCCTTGACCAGGTCATCACGACCCCACATCTCGGTGCGAGCACGGTCGAAGCCCAGACCAATGTTGCTGTCTCAATCGCAAAGCAGTGCAGTGCCGTCCTGAAAGGAGGTTCGGCAAAGTATATTGTGAACGCACCAATCGTCCCTGCCGAGGTCGCTGATACCATCGAGCCGTTTGCAGCCCTCGCTGAGAAGATGGCACGGTTCCTCATGCAGCTGGTGGATGGACGGGTGGAACGGGTAGAGTTTACTTACAGCGGGGAACTCTCCCAGCTGGGAACCAATACTCGGTTCGTAACAAGGATGGCGCTGAAAGGGCTTCTTGATCCAATTCTCCAGGTACCGGTCAATATCGTGAACGCCGAGTTCATCGCAAAGGAGCGGGGCATCAGCTACGCGGAGACCACCACTCCTGAATCTGGCGGATTCAAGAGCCTTGTCACCATCAAAGTCAGGACCGACATGATGGAAGAGACGATGAGCGGCACGGTGTTTTTCAAGGGAAGGAGCCGGATCGTTTCCATCGGCGGATATACCATGGACATGATACCCGAGGGGTATGTCATCGTTTCCCGCCATCTCGACAAGCCCGGGGTAATCGGCAGGGCGTCGACGATTCTCGGGAAGGCCAACATCAACATTGCCGGCATGCAGGTAGGGAGGATCACTCCTGGTGAAGAAGCAATCATGGTCCTGAACGTGGATGGTGAAGTATCTCCTGAAATCATGGACGAGTTCCGGGCGAAAGTCGGAATATTTACCGCAAAATTTGCAAAAATCTCGGATAACCTGATCTGAAAAAATCATTTTTCTCTTCTCTTTTGAGGGAGAAAAATAAGACCCGATGGTATACCGCAGGCATATCAGTTATTTTCCAGAGAACTATTTTCCTGCAAACACCGAAATTTTCCGGTTCACCAGAGGATTTCCGGTGTACAGTCGTTTATAGGAGGAAAAGAGAATAGTTTAATAGTCATGTGACTTATATTAAGAGGCATCTCGCAAGAGAGCGGGCTCGTGGTCTAGCTGGTTATGACGTCGCCTTGACATGGCGGAGGTCAGGAGTTCGAATCTCCTCGAGCCCATTGCTGTTTTTCAGAGGAACGTGGATCCGGCACTTTCAATGGAAAGTGATTTCATCCTATCGCAATCTCATCGACATAATAACCAGAAGTGAGTCGAAGGTTGGGAACCTCTTTTTTTTAAGTGTTCTAAAACCGGCCTTGGGGTTCATCATTGAGGTAGTTCCTTATGAGAGGGAAATTCAGGTATCAACCATGCCACAATCTGCTGACAACCATGAGATGGCAATGAGTCATCTGCAGATGATTGAGCATTCATACTGCCTTACCCTTTCCAATAAAGAGGAGATCTGCAGGTGGATCACGAAGGCAACCACTAGTCCCCGTGAGATACTGACCGTTGCCCTGGCCCTCAATACCTGGATTGCAGTGAATAATCAGGGAGGAGAACTTTCGATACCACGGGAAATCGTGAACCGGATTATATCTCATACAGTCGGCCGCTGGTAAATCACCCGATCATTGGAAACAGCCATCTGACAGGATCCTTGTCAGAAAGGCTATCCATGCGAAGTATTCCCATTCCCTTGCAGTAATCACACTCCCTGATCCATCCTCCGTTCATCCTCCTTTCTCATCTGGTGGACCTGATTTTTAAGAGATTTTGTGAATCATGAGGGATTCACGTATACCCGACTATTGTCCCAGTCCTGAACGAGCATGGTTATCCAGCATTAAAATCGCTGAATTCAGGAGATCATCTCTGATAGAGTCCCGGCTTTGCATCGTTATTTCAATCAGTTTCACATCAGGTCTCATTTTGATCGTTTCCATGAAGGGAATACCTCTCTTCGCTATGGTGGCAATAACGGGGCATTCGGAGGCAAGGAGAGAGAGCACCAGTTCCCTGAAGAGCGGCGAAAAGCATTCCATTTTACCTATCTCATCGATAATGACAAGATTCGGCTCTTTTTCCTCCAGGGATATCTCCTCCAGAAAACACTCGAATCCTTCCAGGTCGATTCGATACTTTCCCACCCGAACCGGGCTTTGGATATCAGTATGGGCAAGAATACGCTTCTTCCCTGAACAGCTGACAAGAAGGAATCCCTGCCTGATCCCATTCTCCCTGATCTCATGGGTGACAAAGCCGGCGAGTCGATGATCTGACAAGGCTCTTGCCAGCCATACCAGGATCGTGGTCTTGCCAATCCCGGGACTGCCAGTGATGAGGAGGTTTTTTGCCAATGGCCTAGTCATGGTAATGGATTATCCCCTGTTTCTTTACGAGTTGTCCCTCCATTGCTGTTCACCAGATATCCGTTGCTGGTAGACTTCTCTTTGTTTTGTCAAAGAGGTTGAACCGGGTACTGTGCTGTTGCTGTTTTACGAAAAAAAAATTCTGCCGGTGGGAATAGATTACTTACCAAAAAAACCAGAATACTGCCCTGTAGAAAACATTCAGGATGAAAAATTGTAAGTGTCTGTGGATGTTACAGACAATCATTTTTCCGGCGATTTCTTTCATCTGGATGAGGAAGATCCTGGCTTTAAGGTCGCCGCTAAACTTTCTTTTCAGGACTGAAAATTTATTTTCGACGATTTGGCGTCTTGGGTATATGATGGTATTAAACTGTCGAGCCATTTCCTGACGATATTTACCGCTGATGATTTCGTTATTCCAGCAACGGATCGGGATAACTGAATTGGCATGAAGGTCATCTCGGATCAATCGGTGAATATCTTCAGAATCGTATCCTTTGTCCATGACGTAGCAATCAGACTTCCTGATTTTATGACATTGTCGGAGTAATTTTTCGGCATGTCGGGTATCGTGCACTCGTCCATTTGAAACGAGATAGCCCGTGATTACACCTTCATCCGTGTCAACGGAGATGGATGTTTTAAGGAAATGTTTTCGGATTTTCCCTGTTCTTTCAGAGAAGTAATGGCTGCAGTAGCCACTTATAAAGCCGGATGAATCGATGGCGGTTATTGGAATAACATCGTCAATAGTGTAGAACAAGTCCACTGTTTTCTTGAAAATAAGTCGGAGATACAGAGATTTTATCCGACGGAGAAATTTCTGGAGCGTTGTGAAATGGGGTACGATTGAAAGATCAAGGTTCTCCTGAATTCTCTCCATATCTCCAACATCTTCGACAAACTCCCGATAATGCTGGTTTCGGTAATCTTTGAAGAGAATAAGAACGAGAAGCTGATGCTGGGTGAATGTCTTTTTCGAGTATTTACAGGAATATGGGGATATCCTCGTTGATTCTACAACAGAGATGGCTGCTTGGATAAACCTGATATTCCGGCTCATCGATTTCTTATTTGTCTCCTGACACTTTGTGCACACATTGTGGTAAGGAGACACTGTACCTTAGATCTTTCGGTCGTCACTACAATTTCTTTTAGAGGAGGATTTCAACAGAGCAGTTTTTCAATCATTTTCGAGAACCAAAGCGGAATATCCTCCCGCAAAAAATTACCAGCTAAAACATTTGTTCCTAAATAACCTAAACCTGCAAGTAATCCCATATTAGGTTCGATTACTCCTCTCGCAACTAAT
>JAAYWH010000080.1 GCA_012516785.1 Methanomicrobiales archaeon | reverse complement strand
CGTAGGAGTGCTTCAAACCCCGGATACTTCTCGATAAAATCAGGTGATGACACTGACGAATTCCAGTGGTACAGGGCCATGATATTCACGTACGCCTCCCGTGATACCCGCTCCCCTATGAACTGCATCACCAGGTCCGAACCGGCAAGGTCGCTCGGAAGGACCAGGTGCCTGATGATAAGTCCCTGCTTGGCAACACCATCCCGGACGACAAGATCCCCGACCTGCCGTTGCATCTCGGAAATGGCGTCCTGCATGAGTGCCGGATAGTCCGGTGCATCGGAGCGTGTCCGGGCAATCTCCTCCCTTCCGTATTTTGCATCGGGCATGTAGATGTCGATCACTCCCTCGAGAAGGCGGGGTGTCTCAGCCGAATCGTAGACAAGGGGGATAACGAGGCCTTTTTCTGCGGCGATCCGGACCGCCTGGAGGATCTGGGGGACGAAATGGCTGGGGGAGACCAGGTTGATGTTATGGCAGTGCCGTTCCTGAAGCTCAAGCATCATCCCCGCAAGCCGTCCGGGAGAGACGTCCACCCCGTGCCTTGCCTGGCTGATCTCGTAGTTCTGGCAGAAGATACACCGCATGTTGCACCCGGTAAAAAAGATGGTCCCTGAACCATACCTGCCCACAAGGGGCGGCTCTTCCCCAAAATGGGGGCCATAACTCGGGACTGCCGGGAGAAGACCGCCGCCGCAGTAGCCCCGTTCATCCCGTGTCCGGTCGGTGTGGGATTTATTTCAATGAATAGGTGTTGATTGGAAGAATATCCCGCCCTTATTCATTCAACTTCCCCGGGAGGACAGGTTCCAGAATACTCCCGATATACCCGGCTGACCCTGCAGGAAATTGGAGGTCATAGGGCCCCCCGGGAAGATGAATGCAGAGCTCAACCGCTTGCCCCGGATTGTTCGGAATGAGATCCACCGACTGGACTGTGGAAAGTGGAATAAAAAAATTCACTTCGTTTTCGAGAAGGGACGAGATGGACCGGGTCATGAACCGCTGCCAGGGAGCATCGGATCTCCTAATGAGTTCCCCTTCCTGTATTTCCCGACCGGTGTTCCTTGCCTCTTTCTCCTTTTCCTTTATCCATTTGTCTACTTCATCAGCGAATTCATCCTCAGTCATGGAGAAAATGAGACGCTTTTCGGTGACCACTACGATCCAAGTGTATTGGAACCCGAAACCCTCTACCTCCGGCTCATCGGCAAAAGGGATAATCCCCAGGACTTTCTCCTGGGTGACTGGGTCTGGGAGCAGGAATGAGAACAGAGCTTTTCTTGCAGGGAAAAAAATACCGTATTGAAATACGATTCTTGAGAGGCCGCCTAACGCATAAATAAGAATCTGATCGGTACTCGTTGAAGGATCACTCTCTCCCCGGATAAACGCGATGTGCTCCCGCAGGATCTCCCGGTTTCTTGAATCCTCGGCAAGGACAGCATCCTTGGGCATGCAGAGATACTGTTCCCATGGACGGTTCGGGATGGATATATTATGGAGTATTTTCTGCTCCTTTACTGCATCTGCTGTGTAAAAGTCAACCGGGCTCCACCCCAGTTTGAAGAGGGCGATTCCCGTCCCTGCCGCCAGCTGCCAGAACGACTTTCCCTCGATATGTTTTTTCATCAGTTCTGTCTGTACATCGATTAAGGCCTCGTCAAACTCCGGCTCGCGGGCTTTCGGGACAAAGGCAAGGATGATCCGGTCAGGGTATATCACGAGAGTGAGATTCTCTGTTGAGAAGACGCCCTTATCCTGGTGCCCGAATGGCATCACCGCAAGGGGGAGTGGGAGGATTCCGGGAGAGGCTGATACAACGGGAGTGGGTTCCTTTGGAAGAGCCTCCTGTCTGACTGGAGATCCGCAATCCTCGCAAAACATCCTGCCTGGTGTCAGGGGTTTTCCGCAATCCTCACAAAATATTTGATCTGGCGTCATCGTGATGAATCTCTATTATTCAGTTCTTGTTACCTTCTGGATTAAAACACTTTTTTCTCTCACTCCAGTAAAGGATCTCATCCATATATACATGGGGTGCTCGATAT
>JAAYWH010000011.1 GCA_012516785.1 Methanomicrobiales archaeon | reverse complement strand
TCCATCAGGAGCCCTCCCTTCCGGGAACTGCCGTCTTCCCCCGTACTTCATCCATGCTCCCGCTCCGGTACCCGATCAGGTCGAGCGTGACATAGGAGAAGCCGGCCTCCTTCACGAGGGCGACAATCGTCTTCCGTGCTGCCACCAGCCGGGGGATATCTGCTTCCGGAACTTCTATTCTCGCGATGCCGCCATGGTTCCGGACCCTGCTCCCGGCAAATCCCGCTTTCGCGAGACCGGCTTCGGCCTCCTCCACCATGCGGAGGTTCTCCCGGGTGAGTGCCTCCCCGTACGGGATCCGGGAGGCAAGGCAGGCGGACGATGGCTTGTCCCAGAACGGGAGCCCCCTCTCCCGGGCGAGCTGCCGGATCTCAGCCTTGGTTATCCGGGATTCGAGAAACGGGTGGATGATCCCCGCTTCGGTCGCTGCGCGGGTACCGGGGCGGTGTTCAGATCGATCGGACTCAGTGACGCCGTCGGCAATGCAGGAGATGCCCTGCTCGTCCGCCCGTGCCCGGAGGAGTTCCGAGAATGACTTCTTGCAGTGATAACAACGGTCCGGAAGGTTTCGTGACACCATCTCCCGGGGAAACGGTACCGTGACAATCCCGAGCGGTATCCCGAGGAGCTCAGCCATCTCCCGGGCCTCCCATACCGCCGATCGCGGGACCAGGGGGCTGTCGATGAAGACGGCCTGCACGTTATCACCGAGTATCTCTTTTCCCAATGCCGCAATGAGGCCGCTGTCAACCCCTCCGGAGAAAGAGACCAGCAGCTGTCCGCATCCGGAAATCCGCCTCCTCAGTTGTTCCATCCGTTCTTCGATTGTGGTATTGGTCATCCTGCACACCTGTCTTTGCAGGGATATTGTTCCCGTTGCAGCTGCGTTCATGCTCCTTTTGGTACCAAGGTTCGGGATACAAGATTATCCACTTTCCCATCCCTGACTATAAAGGAGACAGAATCGGGGATGGGTTCATTTTTTATGCCATTACGAAGAACTCCGGAGTATACCCGGCAGGTGAACATGAGGGTGCGATCGGTCGAAAGAAGCGTATTCCAAACCGCCAGCGGCAAGAGAACAGAGCGGATGCGAGGAGGCGATATCCCTGCTCTCCGCTCGTGAGCGTGAACGCTACCGAAGGCAGATGATGCTCTTTGGCGAAGAGGGGCAGGAGCAGCTGCAGGATGCCACCATATTCATTGCCGGGGCCGGAGGGCTTGGATCCCCGGTATCGATCTACCTTGCTGTCCTCGGGGTCGGCACCCTCATCATCGCGGACAATGACCGGGTGGACCAGACGAACCTGAACCGCCAGATCCTCTACCGCGACCAGGACATCGGGCGGCGGAAAGCAGCGGTCGCCGGAGAACGGTTGCAGGAGGTCAACCCCGACATCATGGTGAAAGCAGTTGATGCAACCATCGATCAGCACACGGTCTCCTCCCTGACCAGGGATGCTGACGGCATTGTCGATGCCCTGGATGACTTTCCTACCCGGTATCTCCTGAACAAGGCAGCCCTGGAGAAGGAGATCCCCCTCTTTCACGGGGGGATCAGCGGCTTCTTCGGGCAGGCGACCACGATCCTCCCGGGAAAGACCCCCTGCCTGCGCTGTATCATCCCCCGCCCCCCACCTGCTGAGGTCTTCCCCGTTGCCGGCGTGACCGCGGGATTCATTGGCTTGATACAGGCGACCGAGGTCTGCAAGTATCTCCTCTGCCGGGGTGATCTCCTCGCCGGCCGCCTCCTGCTCTGGGACGGGATGCAAGGCCGGATTGAGGAGATCCCGGTTGAAACGGATCCAGATTGCGAAGCCTGTGCAGGAAAATATAAAGGGAGATCGTGATACCCGTGAAGGTTACCGTCCGATTTTTTGCCCGGTTCGGAGAACTCCTCGGAAATAACCGGGAGATCGAGGCCAGGGAAGGGATCTCGGTTGCTGACCTCGTAAAAGAGGCAGCATCCGGGAATAAGGCAGGGTACGACACGATCTTTGACGAAGAAGGGGCATTCAGGGATTTTGTGATCGTGATGCGGAACAAGAAGAGGATCCGGACACAGGATGCCGGCTCCATCCAAGTCGGTGAAGGGGATGAGATAGCGGTCTTCCCTCCCGTTGCCGGCGGGTAATCCGGCCCTTTGGGATACCCTCCTTTTTTTCCTTGCCTCCCGGATCCCTCATCTCCTCCTGGAAACTCCTCTAACACGCGTTCAGGAGGTCCGCGAACTTTTGCTTCGCCATCCTCTCGATGGAATTGGCTCAGGATCACATCGCGTTCTGCCGTTATGGGGAAACGACTGCACGACTCACTGTCAGAGGGAATTCCGGAACCTGATCAGCTCCTCGCAGAACTCGCCCAGGTATTCATCCATCGAGAGACTGCCTTCCTGGAACGAACAGTCCTCCTCTTCGATGATCTTGTTGATCCTCTCCCGGCTTGGCAGGAGCAGATCGATCGGCACCCCGGCCTGCTCCGAACCCCGGATGAGCGCTTCACGGAACAACCCCAGGCAGTACCCGATCCGGTACCGGTATGCATCCCGTGTCTTCTCCAGGTATTCCGCCACTCTCCCGGTCTCAATCTTCAGGAAATCCTGCCGGATGGTTTCATCCGTGCATTTCCCGAGCATGTACCGGTAATGGGCATATGGATACATCTCCTCGAGTTCGGCCGGGACGATCCCGCAGGTCCCAAATACGATGATATGGTACTGGGAAGGATCGAGCACCTGGGAGATGATCATCCGGATCAGCTGGTGGCTCGGGCTCGTGCTGTAGGGCTTCCTGACCGCACAGGGGATGAAGATCCCGATCTCCCGGGGTTCCACTTCATATTCATCGATGATATAGCGGTACGACCGCTCGAATTCGGGGAGGTAGAAGGGCGGACCTGTCAGGATTGTTCTCTCCCCCTGTCCGGGATCTCCCTTCTCCTGCCCACCCATTATGCTCCCGCAAAAATGTGTCGGGGGACCTGAAAGAATCACCGGAGGAGTCCTTGAGGAGTCCGGGCGGGTGCAGCAATGACAGATATCCAGCAGAACGGGAGGATGCGGCTTCCCGGTGCCTCATGAATAATCCGAACCATTGATGGTTCCCTTTTGCAAAGATAGAGCTATGAGCGAGATGGACCAGAACGGGAAGATCAGTGTAGGGAAGAATGCGTTCCCATTCCCCATGCCGGTGACCCTGCTTGGGGCGACCGTGGACGGAAAGCCGAATTTCATGGCGCTTGGATGGGTGAGCCGGGTAAATGCCAATCCCCCGATGATCGGCTGCGGTGTCGGGAGGCACCATCATACCCCGGCCGGGATCAAGCAGAACAAGACGTTCTCCGTTAATGTCCCCAGCCGTTCGATGATGGCGGTAGCAGATTACTGCGGGATTGTCTCAGGGGATACGACCGACAAGGCTGGCCTCTTCTCCGTCTTTTACGGTGAACTGAAGACCGCCCCCATGATCAGAGAGTGCCCCGTCTGTATCGAGTGCCGGCTGCTCCAGTCAGTAAACTACCCCACAAACGAGTTCTTCATTGGGGAGATCGTAGCGTCCTACACCGAAGAGCGATACCTGACCGGGGGAAAACCGGATATGAAAAAGATTGATCCCCTCCTGCTCTCGATGCCGGATAACCGGTACTGGACCCTTGGAGAGCATGCCGGGGACGCATGGAGCATCGGGAAGTCACTGAGAAAATAACTGCATGGGGTGAAGGACAGGGACGAGCATGAGGGTCAGCCTGCTTCTCCAGATCCAGACAGGGATACGGTAATCATGACGGGAGAGCGAGGCCCTTAAAGCCAGATCGGACAGGGACAAAATGCATGACAGGCGAGTCAGCCTTCATCAGCTGATCCAAAATCCGCATAGCCTGTCTCGTACCCTCCCGCGATGACCCCTGCTCCGAGCAGAGGCGCATCTCCCCCAAGCTCAGACAGGACGATATCAGGCAGGGGAAGGAACCGGTCGATGAACTCCCTCATGGGCGGGAAGAGGAGATCGGCATTGGATAGCATGACAGCCCCATCCAGGATGATGATCTCCGGGTCGTACGCGACGATGACATCAGAGATGCCCCTGGCATTGATCCGGGAGAGCTCCCGGACAAAACGGAGTACGTCATCATCCCCCTGCCGGGCCGAGAAAAAGATCTCCTCTGCCGAATCAGGCCCCCAGTGCGGCTTTGCATGGAACCGGCACCATTCCGCAAAGAACCAGGGGAGGAACCTCCCGGAGGCATACCCCTCCCAGTGCCCCCGGTGGCCGCAGCTGCAGGGGAGATCATAAGTGTTGTCGACAAGGAAGTGGCCGATCTCCGCGGCATTCCCCTTCCTGCCAAGAAGCAATCGTCCCCCCGACACCACTCCTCCCCCGATCCCGGTCGAGATAGTCACATAGACAACATCCTGTTTTCCCTGTCCCATCCCGTAATGCATCTCCCCCAGGACTCCGGCATGGCAGTCGTTGATCATCCTGACAGGGCAGTGAAATATCCGAGAGAGATCCTCACGAAGAGGAACATCCTTGAAGGCCATGTTCGGCGGGTTCACGAGCACCCCCCGGGTGATATCAACCGGCCCGGCAACAGAAAGCCCGATCCCGGAAAGGGGTTCCTCCTGGTGCCCGGCCCTGACCTCTCCGATCAAGCCTGAGAGGAACCCGGCAAGCCGTGAGGGATCGCTCTCTTTTGCCGGGGTTCGTCCCTCCCTCCGCTCCCCAATCTGCCCTTCCTTCCCTATGAGCGCCACCCGGGTGCGTGTCGCCCCCAGGTCCACTGCCACTGTCTGCCCCATGATGTTCCGATGTTTGCCCGCCCGGGGCATAAGGTTCGCGGCCTATCCACAAAGAGTATGAAGGGGCGGAGGGCAGAGCTATGAACAGATGGAGCTGAAGGGCTGGGTGGAACTGGACGGCATACTGCTCTCATCCCGGGAACTGGAGACCCTGCTCCACAGCGAACCGGGGAGTGTCAGCCGATTCGGCGGCGAATTTTTTCTCTCGTGGGATGGCTGCATGGCCCGTGACCACTTCGGTATCATCACCGGACCCTGCCCTGCCGGGACGATCGTCTGCGAGGGAAAGAATACAGGGAACATATCTCCCAATCCCCCGGTATTGTCCCTTGATGAAGCGATTGTCACCGCAGTGAGACTCCGGAGCACTGAGGGGGTCTGTGCTTTTTCGGGAGGAGTGGATTCATCCCTTGTCGCATTCCTTGCACAACGCCCCTGCATCGCGATCGGACGTGCCGGGTCGCATGATCTTGTCCGGGCATCGCTGGCAGCAGACGCGATGCACCTGGACTGCACCTGTATTGAGGTCACCCACGACGATATCCGGGAAGGGCTCCATGCGGTGATCGGGGTGATCCCTGAACCGACCCCGGTCAACACCGCAATTGCCATCACCCAGTACCTAGTCACCCGTTCTGCAAGCGAACTCGGGCATGAACGGGTGCTGACCGGCCAGGGTGCGGATGAGCTCTTTGGGGGATATGCCCGCTACCGGACCGGGACCGATCCCGCTGCCAGGCTCGCCCGCGACTTTGCCGGGCTTGCCGCCCAGGGACTCCGCGACCAGTCGGTAGCCGCGCTCAACGGCACCTACCTATCGCAGCCGTTCCTTGATGTCAGGGTGGTGCGCGCTGCACGGTCCCTCCCGGCCAGCGGGATGGTCCGGGACGGGGTCGGGAAATGGCCGCTTCGCGAGGTTGCAGCCCGCCACATCCCGCGGGAAATCGCATGGTACAGAAAGAAAGCCATGCAGTACGGAACCGGTGTTGCCAAGGTCCTGCAGGGGTTTGCACGGGACAAGGGTTATAAAAGGTCTTTACAACGGTACTTAGATCAGATCAGAACGAGCGGGGAGGCACGGAATGGTATCTGAGAAGGATGTAGCACATATCGCAGAGCTTGCCGACATCGGTATCGAGAAGGAGGAACTGGCAGAATTCACGGGCCGGTTCAACGAGATCCTTGACTATTTTGATATCCTCGACCAGGTGGAACAGGGAACACGGGGCGGGACCGACCTTGTGAACATCTTCCGGGACGATATCGTGGAAGATTCCCTCCCTGGCGATGAAGTCCTTGCCAATACCCTCGAGAAGGAAGACGGATTTTTCAGGGCGCCGAGGGTGATGTGAGTGGCGACCCTGACGTTCACGCGCGACGACCGGTACAACGCCTTTATCACCATGCTTGACAATGCCGAGACCGGTCCGGGGAAACTATCCGGGATCGGCATCGCGATCAAGGACAATATATCCACCCGCGGTATCCAGACCACTTGCGCCTCCCGCATCCTGGAAGGATACCTCCCGCCCTACGATGCCCACGTGGTCACGCTCGTAAAAAAGGCCGGTGCAGGAATTGTCGGCAAGACGAACATGGACGAGTTTGGGATGGGCACCACGACCGAGAACAGTGCATTCGGGCCCACAAAAAATCCGGCCGATACCTCCCGGGTGCCGGGGGGATCCTCGGGGGGAAGTGCTGCTGCCGTTGCATCCGGAATGGTCCGGATGGCGCTCGGTACGGATACCGGGGGATCGATCCGCTGCCCCGCGGCATTCTGCGGTATCGTCGGGCACAAGCCCACTTACGGCAGGGTTTCGCGGTATGGCCTGGTCGCCTATGCCAACTCACTCGAGCAGATCGGCCCGATGGCAAGGACCGTCTCCGATATTTCCCTCCTGATGGAGGTCCTGACGGGGTATGACCCCCGCGATTCCACCAGTGTCAACTGTCCCTATGCCCATATCCCTGATCCCGATATCCGCGGCCTGAAGATCGGGGTCCCGGAAGAGTACTTCGGCGAGGGGGTCGATCCGAGGGTTGCCTCGGTGGTCTGGGACGGGATATCACTCCTGGAACGGAAGGGTGCCGATATCATCACCTGCCGGATGCCAAGCATGGCCTATGCCCTGGCAGCCTATTACGTCACCTGCACCAGCGAAGCCAGCTCCAACCTCGCCCGTTTTGACGGTGTCAGGTATGGGCCCCCGGCCGATACCAGACAGACCTGGCATGAATCGTTCCAGGAGCGGAGGAGGGACGGGTTTGGAACCGAGGTGAAGAGAAGGATCATGCTCGGGACCTTTGCGCTCTCGTCCGGCTACTACGGGAAGTACTATGCAAAAGCCCAGGCAGCCCGTCAGCAGGTCCGGAACGACTTCCTCCGCCTTTTCAGGGAAGTCGATGTGATTGCAGGGCCGACCATGCCCACTGTCGCGTTCCGGATCGGCGAGAAGACCGATCCCCTCTCGATGTACCTCTCTGACATCCTGACCGTCCCGGCCAACCTCGCCGGGATACCGGCCATCTCGGTCCCGTGCGGCACCTCAGAAGGTCTCCCGGTCGGCCTCCAGATCATGGGACCCCACTTCCGGGATGAACGGGTGATCGATGTCGCCTATGCCTTTGAGCAGGGGGTGTCACGATGACTGGAACGGCAGACACGGCCGGACAGGAAAGCAGGGTGATGGACTTCTCCGATGACGAGGTGATCATCGGCCTTGAGATCCACTGCCAGCTCGATACTCTTACGAAGCTCTTCTGCGGCTGCTCCACCGATTACCGCGATGACGGCCCGAACACCCACGTCTGTCCGATCTGTCTCGGTCTCCCGGGATCGCTCCCGCGGGTGAACCGGAAAGCGATCGAATATGCTCTCAGGGTGGCAAAGGCGCTGAACTGCACCATCGTTGAGGAGTCGGAGTTTGCACGAAAGAATTACTTCTATCCGGACCTGAACAAGGGATTCCAGATCACCCAGTACGACCGTCCCCTTGCCGTGAAGGGTTACCTCGACATCGAGGGTGATGATGGGGAGAAACGGGTCCGGATCACGCGGGTGCATGTCGAGGAGGACCCGGGAAGGCTCGTGCACAAGGGGGGTGCCGACCGGGCGAAATACACCCTCGTCGATTATAACCGGGCCGGGATCCCCCTGATCGAGATCGTGACTGAACCGGACATCCGGTCGCCCAAGGAAGCCCGGAAATTCCTGAACAAGCTCAGGGCAACCCTCGAGTATCTCGGTGTTTTCGACAGCGAAAAGGAGGGATCCCTCCGGGTCGATGCAAATATCTCTATCCAGCCACGGGGCTGGTTTGACAGGGAGGGCAAGGGAAAGGCCGACCGGGGCAGGGCAGAGGTCAAGAACATCTCCTCCTACAAAGGGGTGGAAAAGGCGCTCACCTTTGAGGTGACTCGCCAGAAGAATGCGCTCCGGCGGGGGCAGCGGCTCGGGACCGAGACCCGGCATTTCGTCGAGACGCGGGGGGTGACCACTTCCTCGCGGAGCAAGGAGATGGAGCAGGAGTACCGGTACTTCCCGGAGCCCGACCTCCGCCCGTTGCGGGTCTGTACCTGGGCTGACGAGATCGTGCTCCCGGAACTCCCGGATGCCCGGAGGGCACGGTTCATCACCCAGTACGGATGTTCGCCCATCCATGCCCGGACACTCACCGGTGATCTCCGGGTGGCGGAATTCTACGAGCAGGTTGCCGGAATCGACCCGGTGTTCGTTGCGACCTGGGTTGCCGATACCCTTCTTGGTGAACTCAACTACCGGGACATGAGTATCAACAGGGTCTCCCCCGACTGGTTCCGGGAGCTGATAGTCCTCGTCCACAAAGGGAACGTGACCGATAAAGGTGGGATCGAAGTGCTCCGATCCCTCCTCGACCAGATCAGGGAGTCGGGATCCTGTGAAACCCCGGGCGTTTGTGTCGGGAGACTCGGCCTCCGGGTCCTGGAACGGACCGCCGAAACCATGTCGGAAGACGACCCAGTGGTGAAGGCGGCACGGGAAGTGATTGCCGAGCAACCCCAGGCAGTCGCCGATTTTGCGGCCGGAAAGAAGGAAGCGTTCAATTTCCTCGTCGGGAAAGTCATGAAAAAGACCAGGGGCCGTGCCAAGCCCGCTGATGTGAATCAGGTATTGTTGGCAATCCTCGGAAAAGAGGGCTGAACGCGATGCACCTGATCGTTGCCGAGAAGAATATCTCGGCTCACCGTATCGCCACCATCCTTGCCGGTAACACTAAAGTGGCCACCGACAAGGATGGGGGGGTCCCGGTCTACCGGTTCGGGGATACCGCGGTCATCGGGCTCAGAGGCCACGTGGTCGAGATCGATTTTGAAGAGGGGTACTCCAACTGGCGGAGCACCGAACGGACCCCCCGGTCCCTGATCGACGCCCGGACGATCAAGGTCCCGACCGAGAAGAAGATCGTCCAGGTCCTCCAGAAACTGGCAAAGAAGTCCAGCCTCATCACGATCGCAACCGACTTCGATACCGAAGGGGAGCTGATCGGGAAGGAGGCGTACGAGCTGATCCGCCATGTGAGCAGGGAGGTTCCTGTCCGGCGTGCCCGGTTCAGTGCGATCACCCCCGATGAGATCAGGCAGGCATTCAGCGGAACCTCGGAACTCGATTTTGACCTCGCCTCCGCAGGGGAAGCCCGGCAGGTGATCGACCTGATGTGGGGGGCTTCCCTCACCCGGTTCATCAGCCTTGCCGCCCGGAGGGGGGGCAGCAACATCCTTTCCGTCGGCAGGGTCCAGACCCCCACCCTCGCCATGATCGTTGACCGGGAGAAGGAGATCGAGGAGTTCGTCTCCCAGCAGTACTGGCAGCTCTCGCTCCTGACCGAGAAGGATGGTGAGGAGATCGAGGCACGCCATGCCACCCCCCGGTTCTGCGACCAGACAGAGGCGGTAAAGGCACGCGATCGTACCCATCCTCCTCTCGTAGTGACCGAAGTAAAGGAAGGCGCCAAGATCGAACGGGCCCCGGTCCCGCTCGACACCACGGGGTTCATCGTGGCTGCCGCCCGTCTCGGATTCTCGGCTGCCGGTGCAATGCGGATTGCAGAGGACCTGTACATGAACGGGTACATCTCCTATCCCCGGACGGACAACACCGTCTATCCCGCTACCCTTGACCTTGGGGGAGTGCTGAAGGCACTCTCCGCGACCGAGTTTGAAGAGGAGGTGGCCTGGGTCACCACCCACCGGAGACCCGTACCGACCCGTGGGAAGAAGACGAGCACCGACCACCCGCCCATCCACCCCGCCTCGGCCGCAACCCGTCACTCCCTTGGGGAAGAGCGGTGGAAGATCTACGAGCTCGTGGTCCGGCGGTTCCTCGCCACCCTCTCTCCCGACGCACGTTGGAAGACGATGAAGGTGAACTTCAGGGCTGGAGAGGAGCCCTACACCGCTACCGGAGGGCAGCTTGTCGAGCCCGGCTGGCGGAAGGTCTACCCCTACAGTACCGCGACAGAGTATGTACTCCCCCCCATGAAGGTCGGCGAGCAGCTCCCCATCCGGGAGGTAACCCTCGAAGAGAAGGAGACACAGCCGCCTGCACGATTCACCCAGAGCAAGCTGATCCAGAAGATGGAGGAGCTTGGACTCGGGACCAAAAGCACCCGACACGAAGTGATCCAGAAACTCCTCTCCCGCAAGTATATCGAAGGAACCCCCCTCCGCCCCACGCTGGTCGGCAGGGCAGTCACCGAGTCCCTGGAGCGGCATGCCAATACCATCACCCGGCCTGCCATGACCCAGACGCTTGAGGAGCATATGCAGCAGATCAAGGAGCAGCACCGGAGCCGGGACGATGTCGTGGCCGAATCCCGGGGGATGCTCCACTCGGTCTTTAATCAGCTCGAACCCCACGAGCGGGAGGTCGGCCAGGAGATCATGGAGCAGACAGCGGAGGAGCTGACCCTCGGCCCCTGCCCGGTCTGCTCCCATGACATCAGGATACGCCACCTGCGGAACCAGACCCAGTTCATCGGGTGCACCAATTACCCGGAGTGCACCTTCAATGTCGGGCTCCCTTCCGCCATGTGGGGTTTTGCCGTCCGGACCGATGATACCTGCCCGGTCCACCAGCTCCATTCTGTCCGGCTCGTCAGGAAAGGGAGCAGGCCGTGGGAGATCGGCTGCCCCCTCTGCCACCAGATCGCATCGAACAAGGAGGCGCTCTTCCTCATGCCATCCATGACCCCCGTGATCCATGAACGGATGATCGCTGCACACCTCTATACCGTGACTGACCTTGCCGGTCGTGATCCCACACCGCTCGCCTCACTTCTCCAGATCAGTAGGGAGAAGGCCTGCGATCTGGTCCGCGAGGCAGAGGAGGTCCTTGGACTGCTCAGGCGGCGATCGGACTGCCGGAAGCTCATCCGGAGGATGCTCATTCCCCGGAAAGGAAGGAGCCCGGCCAGTGTGATCAAGAAACTCCAGGAGGCAGGGATCAACGACATCGCCTCGCTCGGAACAGCTGACCCGGCACTCCTGAAGAGGGTCGGGATTGCTGACAAAGAGGCAGACTCGATCCTCCATGAGGCAAAGATGGTCGAGAACGAGCGGTTCCTGAAACAGGCTGGTATCCCCGCTGCGAGCATGAAAAAATATTTTGCTGCCGGCATCAGCTCCCCGGAGGATTTCTTCTCCTCCCACCCGGTCTTCATCTCAGACACCACCGGGATCAGCCTGGATACTGTCCAGAAACATGTCGGCCTCATCGCCGCGGCGAAGGGAAGGGCGGCACCGGTACGATACACCAAGGTCCAGGTCGCGAAAGGGAGAGAGGAACTCACTTCGCTCCCCGGTTTTTCGGAAGAGGACCTGCGCCGGCTCTGGAGAGCGGGGATCATCAACGGCCTCCTCCTCCTCGAATCAGATCCGAAGACCCTCGGTGAACGGACCGGCATCTCCCCTGCGAAGCTCCGCAGATACCAGGCAGTCCTGCAGGAAAGGGCAAAAAAGGCAGAGCCCGATATTATAGTGGTATAGGTGCAGATGATGCATACCCGATGGAAGAACTGGGTCCATGTGACCAAGCTTGACCCTGACAAGATGCTCCCGGCCGGGGCGATCGCAGAGATCGCCTCCAGCGGGACCGATGCCCTGATGCTCTCGGGGACACTCAATGTGACGGCCGAGAACATGGCGGCGCTTGCCAAGGAGGCACGGGCGTCAGGGCTCCCGCTGGTGGTGGAACCGGCCGGCCCGGAGGCAGTGCTCTGGGACGGCGTGGACCTTGTCTTTGTCCCCTCGGTACTGAACTCTCCGGAAGTCCAGTGGATCGTGGGGAAACACCGGTCCTGGATCCAGAGGCAGCAGGTAGAGTGGGAGAAGGTGGTCCCCGAGGCATACATCGTGCTGAACCCTGATTCTGCGGTGGGGAAGCTGACCAAGGCAACCTGCACCCTGACGGGAAAAGAGGTCGCCTCGTTTGCCTCACTCGCTGATCACTACTTCCACTTCCCCATCGTCTATATCGAGTATTCCGGGACGTATGGCGATCCGGGGGTTGTCAGGGAGGCAGCAGCAGCGGTGGAGAACGCGGCCATCTATTACGGGGGCGGGATCAATTCCGCAGCAAAAGCAGCCGAGATGGCCAGGTATGCAGACACCATCGTGGTTGGCAATGCCGTCTATGACCTGGGCATCGGGATTCTGAAAGAGACCGTCAGGGCAATCCAGTGATCCTCCCCTTCCATGCCTGAAATCGAGATCGTCCTCGTCTCCCCGCTCTATGAAGGGAACGTCGGATTTGCCGCACGGGTGATGAAAAATTTCGGGTTCACTCGGCTTGTCCTGATCGATCCCTGTGAAATCGGGGACGAAGCGTTCATGAGGGCAGCCCATGCAGCCGATGTGCTCGAGAACGCCGAACGGCTCTCTTTTGAGGAGGTCTGTGCCCGGAGCAGCATCGTGATCGCGACCACGGGCGAGGTGAGCAAGTCTGTCTGCAACCCGATGCGGATGCCCTACTTCTCCCCAAACGAGATACGGGAGCTGATCGCTGATATCGATGGACGCATCTCCATCCTGTTCGGACGGGAGAACTGGGGCCTGAACAACGAGGAGATCCAGAAGAGCGACATCGTCTGCACTATCCCCTCGGCAAAGGAATATCCCATCCTCAACCTCTCACACGCGGTCGGGATCGTCTGCTACGAACTTGCCCATCTCCCGCGGGGTGAGTACCTCCTCGCCACGAGAGAGGAGATGGAGTACCTGTACGCCCATATCGATTCGTACCTCACCCTGATCCATCACCCGGATTTCAAGCGGGTCCCCACCATGCTCCTGATCCGGAGGGTCCTTGGCCGGGCCATGCTCACCTCCCGCGAGGCAACGACCCTGCATGGGCTGTTGCGGCGATCCGAGTGGAATATCAACCCGGCGGCGTTCGAGCGGAGAAAGGAGATCCCCCCGGATGATCCCCCCAAGGAGTGGTGAGGCTGAACACCCTGAATACCAGCCTCATCGAACCGGCGACCGATATGCTCGGATTCGGGAATGCTCTTTTCCCCCGAAATCCTGATACCATCCGGACCGGAATCTTTGCCTGTCATCAGAGATTGAGCCTGCAGTATCCCTGCAGGGATCTCACCAGGGCAGCCAGCTGATTCCCGTCATTTATCCACAGGACTTAAATAGCGAAATTTCATATCACCTCTTATGAGAATCCTCGCTTTCGGGCTTGCGGCACTAGCCCTTATCCTGATGCTCTGCATCAGCGGATGCACATCGCAGTCACCCCAGACCGTGACCACCCCTGTTCCGACCACCAGTCCGCCCACCGTTCAACCGACTCCTATGACCACGCAACAGGCTGCACCATCACTGACCGGTACTACCTGGTACCTCGTCTCCCTGAATGAGGGCGATGCCTCGCTCTCCACGAAGCCCGGAACAACTATCACCGCCTTCTTCGATGCCCAGGGGAAGGTATCCGGATCGGCAGGATGCAACCAGTATACTGCTTCCTACGAGGCAACCATTGCCGGACTATCCATTGGGGCACCGGCATCGACAAAGATGAACTGCAATGAACCTGCCGGGATCATGACCCAGGAGACGGTATACCTCTCCGCCATCCAGGGTGCAGCAACCTATTCTCTCTCTGGTGATACCCTGACAATCAAAGACAGCGGGGGAAAAGCCCTCCTCACCTATTCGACGGTCCCTCCCTACCAGATGACTCCTGCCCCACTGACCGGCACGATGTGGTATCTGAACTCGTATGTCGATTCGAAGGGAAAACCATGGACAACGGGGAGTGCAAATCCCATATCGATCCAGTTTGCCGATGACGGGAAGGTGAGCGGAAATGCAGGGTGCAACAGTTACTCCGGGACATACACGATAACGGGGAACAGCATCAGCATGAGTGGTTTTGCGACTACTCTGATGTATTGTGGTGAACCGGGTGTCATGGATCTCGAGAGTTCCTACCTTGGCGTCCTCCCGATCATGAAAGTCTACACGATCTCCGGAAACGAGCTGACCCTCTCTGATGGTGTCGGGAAGATCACGCTGGTCTACGATACCACCAAGTGACAATCCTCCATTCCCCCTTTTTCCCGAATCAGCGGTTGACTGTTTTCCATGTGAAGATAGGGGGCTGTTCAGACATCCTCATAACCTCTCCCCACCCATATTGAGGCCGATGATCCTTGTCGACTGGCAGATCCTGGACCGGATAGCCCGGGGCTTTATCCACGTGGATCCCTTTGACCCTGCCCTTGTCCAGCCCAATTCGCTCGATATCCGGCTCGGAGACCATTTCCTCTGGTACGAGGCGGGGGATGAGGTGATCGATCCGTACCGGAAAGAGACCATCGCGAGCGGTACCGCGGACTGCCATGCCGACTCGTTCGTGCTCGAGCCCGGGCGTTTTTTGCTTGCCGAGACGATGGAGGTGATCGGGCTCCCCGACAACATCGTGGCAAGCATCGAGGGGAAGAGCAGCATCGCACGCCTCGGGGTCGAACTCCACCAGACCGGGGGGTGGATCGATGCCGGGTTCCGGGGATCGATCACCCTCGAGATGTGCAACGTCAATACACGCCCGGTCCGGGTGTACGCAGGGATGCCGATCGGCCAGCTCGTCTTTTACACGACCGAGCGGGCAGCCCAGCCCTACAACCTGAAAGCAGGTGCCAAGTACATGGACCAGCGGCAGGCAACCCTCTCCCGGTATCACGAGAATCCCCGCTCCTGATGGATATATACCTTATGAATACAGACATAATCCGGACAACAATGCATATTTATCGGAGATGACGCATGCGGCTCCTTCTGATACATTCCGATTTCATTGAATACGAAGCAAAAAAGAAGACGGGCATGGCCGAGGAGACGAGCCTGCTCTCTGACCGGGCAGAAGAGGCCCTGGCAGTCTTTTGTGCCGTCGAGGCCGTCGACGAGGACGACCTTGAGGGCGTGGTCGAACAGGCACTGGCCGAGATTGGCCTCGTGGCCGACAAGTTGTCGGTTGAGACCATCGTGGTATATCCCTATGCCCACCTGAGCAGTGATCTCTCGCGGCCGGATGCTGCGGTCTGGGCACTCAGGGCGCTTGAGGAAGGTCTCACCGGCATGGGCTTTACGGTGAAACGGGCACCCTTCGGGTGGTACAAATCCTTCACGCTCTCCTGCAAGGGCCACCCGCTCTCCGAGCTCTCAAAGACCATCCTCCCCTCTGAAGAAGCGGCAAAGAAGGAAAAGAAGGAAGTGACTCACGAGTTCTTCGTGATGACCCCTGATGGTGCCACGCATGATGCAAAGCAGTATCTCGACAACAGCCCGTTCGGCTGCCTCCTGAAAAAAGAGCTGGGAGAACCGGCTTCCGGGGGAGGCGAACCTGCCCACGTGGAACTGATGCGGTCAAAGGAGCTGGTCGACTACGAGCCGGTCTCCGATGTTGGTCATCTCAGGTGGATGCCGAAAGGAAAGCTGATCCGGGACCTCCTTGCCGATTACGTCCTCGGCATCGTCCTCCCCTATGGGGCAACCCCGGTCGAGACGCCGGTCATGTATGATCTTGCAGACACGGCTATCTACGAGCATGCCGAGAAGTTCGGCGAGCGGCAGTACCGGTTCAAGAGCGGGAACCGGAACATGATGCTCCGGTTTGCCGCCTGCTTTGGCATGTTCTCGATCATGAGGGACATGCACATCTCCCCGAACTCGCTGCCGATGAAGATGTACGAGCTCTCCACCTACTCCTTCAGGCACGAGCAGAAAGGGGAGGTGATCGGGTTAAAAAGGCTCCGGGCCTTCACGATGCCCGACATGCACAGCCTCTGCACGGACATGCCCGAAGCCCTCACCTGTTTTGAGGAGCAGCTTTCGATGGGCTGGAAGACCGGGAAGGACTTCGGCACCGCCCTCGTCGGAGTGTTCCGCTGCACCCGTGACTTCTACGATGAATACCATGACTGGGTCAAGAAGATCGTTGCCGATTCGGGTGTCCCGATGCTGATCGAGATCCTCTCCGACCGGGTCCACTACTGGGTCGCCAAGGTAGACCTGGCTGCCATCGACGGGCAAGGCCGGCCGATCGAGAACCCGACCGTCCAGATCGATGTTGAATCCTCGAAACGGTTTGACATCAAGTATTACCAGGACGGGAACGCAGTCCATCCCCCCATCCTTCATTGTTCACCGACCGGGAGCGTGGAGCGGGTCATCTGCGCAATCCTCGAGACTACGAGCACGCAGAAGGTCCCGATGCTCCCGGTCTGGCTCTCACCCACCCAGGTCAGGGTCATCCCGGTTGCAGAGCGCCACCTCCCGTTTGCCTCCGAGGTTGCCGCCCGGATCAGGAGTGCCGCGATCCGTGCCGACCTCGATGACCGGGACGAAAGTGTCGGGAAGAAAGCCAGGGACGCGGCAGTTGACTGGGTACCGTTTGTAGTCGTCATCGGTGACGCCGAGATGGACAAAGGGATCCTGACGGTCACGGTCCGGGCGAAGTCCCAGCCGAACAAGCCGCACAAGGAGACGATGACCGAGGATGTGCTGATCGAGCTCGTGCAGGAAGAGACCGCATGCATGCCCTACCGGCCGCTCTACACCCCGGTCCAGCTCTCGAAGAAGGCCCGGTATATCTGAATAAGGCTCACCCCTTTTTTTGTATTGGTAAGAATCCGGCAGTTGCATGATACCGAAAGGGGCACTCCTGGAGACTGACGTTCCAGGGAACACCGCAGACATCCCAGGTCCCTCTTCCCCTTCCCTCTCTGGTATTCGACAGGAATATTAGATTAAAAGAAGAGTATCACCTCATGAAGATTGCAATTATCTTTCACTCATATTCGGGGATAACCCGCGGAGTTGCCGAAAAGATACAGGCAGCATGCGGGGGGGACCTCATTGAAGTGAAACCAAAAATCCCTTACAACAAGATCACGGCATATACCACCGGGAGCATGAGGGCTCGGCGAGAAGAACCTGATCCTGTCGAGCCCGGCGAGATCGATCTTGCATCAGTGGACCTGATCGTGATCGGAACGCCGGTCTGGTTCTGGAAGACAACCCCCGTGACAAACGGTGCCATCAATGCCCTCCGGAATAGTGAAGGAAAGAAGGCCGTGCTCTTCGCAACCTGCGGCTCAAAGGCAGGCGAGGCTATCCCCATCATGAAAAAGGCACTCGCCCGGAAAGGGGTGACGGTTATCGGCGAACATGTGCTGACCCGGCATGATATCATCGAAGGGAAGAAGGTTGCCGGGGTTGTGGACGCCGTGAAAACGGCGTTCGGCAATCCCTGATCTCTGCTCCGTTACGACATATCCTCCGGGATAATCCGCCTTATAGGGGGAATAGAGCCGTCGGCTTCCCCTTTAACGTCGACCAGGATGTCGTCTTCTTTCCCGTTTTATTCCCCTTATCCTCTCTTGTACCCAAACTTCCGAAGCAGGTCAATCCGTTTCTGAACATCAGCCGGACCTTCAACCCCTGCCGGGGACGATCCATCGATGACTCCCAGGATCCCGCGTCCAAGATGGGACTCTGCGATGATCACCTCGACGGGGTTTGCAGTTGCACAATAGATGGTGCAGACCTCCTGGACATTCTTGATGGTGTTCAGGACATTGATGGGATAGCAGTTCCGGAGAAACAGGAGGAACGAATGGCCTGCTCCTATACGGAGAGCATTCGTCCTGGCGAGTTCCTTCAGCCCCTCATCGTTTCCTTCGATCCTTATAAGACAGTCACCTGATGCCTCTGAGAACGCAAGCCCGAACAGGGCACCGGGGACGGCCCCGGCAACCGCCTCGTAGAGATCTTCTGCCGTCTTGATGAAATGGGAGTGCCCCAGGATTACGTTGACATCTTCAGGTTTTTCTATCGTTACAACAGAGAGGGTGAGATCGCCAGACATGGATATCACTATTCCGTGATGGTGGCTCCAGGGACATTTATACCTTGGTGCCGAGCGGGAACAGGGAAAAACCGTGGAGCATGGGACCATGACAGCACCGATTGGCGCCCCGGAGATTCTGTTCTCCCAGTGTGAAAACAAAATACCCTTGTTGTGAAAAAAAGGTATCTGCCGGATTCCCTGCCAATGGTATAATAACCAAGCACGGACTACCATTTTTTATGCGACGTGATCTTCTCATCATTACCCTCATCGTGGTGATTATCGCAGCGGGTGCGGTGATCGCATATACCTATTTTTTGGGTCCCGGTAGTGCTACCATCACCTCCGTCACCACCGACAAAGACCTGTACCATTCCAAGGAAGTCATGAACATCACTGTGTCTGCAAGCGCCAGAGGGGATATGAGCAACACCACGCTCAAGCTGGTAGGGATCAAGAGCCGGCACGGAGACTATCAGCTCGACAAGGAGATCCCGGTGACGCTCACCCCAGGGCAGAATAGTCTCAGGTACAACCATACCCTTCCCACCTGCTCATCCTGCTCCGGGCTGAGTGCCGGGATGTACGATATTGATGTTGAACTGGTCCGGAACGGCACTGTTGTATCGAACATGACCTATTCTTTCGATTTAGAGCAATAACCCAATTTTTTTCGCCCGTATCGCCCGGGACTGCTTCCGTTCCAGCCTTGCCAGGCATGATCTCATCAGGAGAGGAGAGAACGATTGCCGATGAACAAAACTGTGATGAACAATACTGGTTTCTGACTACCATTGTGAAACGACCGGGAGATCGGAAAAATCAGGAAAAAAGGCACCCCGGGAAATGGTGCTACCGTGCAAG
>JAAYWH010000079.1 GCA_012516785.1 Methanomicrobiales archaeon | reverse complement strand
TGCATTGAGGAATCCGCGGGGGAATTGAAGAGGCGTCTGGGAAGGTCGGAACAGCCCTTTGCGATAATGGTCAGAAACTCCGATTATGTCAGCCAGATCGCATGTATCTCTAGTGAGGAACGGCTGTTCCTCGACAGTGCAACCAGACCGATTGTTGTTCTGGAAAAACGGGACCGGACGGCTCATACAGGAATCAGCAATCTCCATACCATCGGTTGTATGGTTCCGTATACCGGCCTCCACCACCTCCTTTTTTCGCACCTCACGCACCCACTCCTTGTCATGACGAGTGCAAACATGCCCGGGTATCCCATGATCACCGATATCGACAGGGCAATGGCCAGCCTCAGTCGGGAGGTTGACTTTTTCCTTACCCATGACCGGAGCATCATCAACAGGTGCGATGATTCTGTGGTGAGGGATGGGTTCATCATCCGTCTCTCCCGGGGTATGGCGCCCAGACGGACCAGACTTCCCCTGGGAGAAAGGACGATACTTGCGGTCGGTCCTGAACTGAATTCCAATATCACCATCTACAAGGATGATATTGCAACCACTTCCCCCCACATTGGAAACGTCAGGAATCCCGGGACTTTTGAATACCTGAAGGAGACCATCAGCACCATGGGCAGCCTCCTTGGTGTAGAAACGTATGACCTGATCACCCACGACGCCCATCCCCAGTTTCTTTCCACCCGGTATGCCCGTGAGCTGGCTGAGGAAGGGGGAGGAAAGCTCGTTCCGGTCCAGCACCACCGGGCCCATGTTGCGGCTGCCACCCCTGATCCCTGCATTGGGATTACCATTGATGGAGTTGGATATGGCGATGACGGAACGATCTGGGGAGGGGAGATCTTTGCAGGTCAGATCCCTGACTATGAACGGATTGGCCATCTGGAGGTTGTTCCTATGCCAGGCGGCGATCTGGCGACAACCTACCCGGAGAGGATGCTCTACGGGATCCTGCCTGAATCCGATGTCGAAGAGATCCTCCTGTCACGCGGCTGGAACGATCTCGAACTGGACATCCTCAAAGCACAACTGGATAAAAGCCTGAATGTTGCCATGACGAGCAGTACAGGGAGGGTCCTTGACGCGGTCTCTGCACTCCTTGGAATATGCGATGAAAAAACCTATGATGGTGAACCTGCGATGAAACTGGAATCGGCAGCCGTTGGTGGAAGAGCCAGTGAGTGGGATCTGTCGTTTTTCCGCAACGCTTCCACTGAGGTGCTGTCCACAAGGAGCTTGATGAAAAGCGCACTCAGGGAATATAAGTCCAGCCGGTCTGGTGACCACCATCACATTTCCGATATTGCCGCTTCGTTCCAGTATAATCTTGCGCGAGGGATCGCCGGGCTTGCGGTCCATGCAGCTCATGACTGGGATATCCCTTTTATTGTACTTTCCGGGGGTGTTGCCTATAACAGGATGATACGGGAGACAATTATTGATCAGGTACGCGAGGCGGGTCTTGAACTGTTTATCAATGCAGAATACCCGCTGGGAGACGGGTGCATCTCATTTGGGCAGTGCAGGTATGCGGCTGCATTGGATACGTCAGCTTAAAAGTGCTCTGATCCCAGGCAATCGCTCATTTTTTATTGAAAAACCTGCGAGGCTTATCCTCTTGCCCCTTTGAGGGCAAGGGAGGATGCCTTGTCAATGATCTGACTGGATTTTTTTTATTCTTGATGCAGATCAGGGAAAAGGGGAACATTCAAACCTGATGCACTACTTCCAACACTCCAATCAGGGGATTCCGGCCTCATTATTACCGGAGGATTTGAGGGTAGCATCCCCTTCAGATCTCATCTGTGGAAAGAGGATGACCTCCTTGATGGAACTCTGGTTTGTCACCAGCATTACGAGGCGGTCGATCCCAAGCCCCACTCCTCCCGTAGGAGGCATCCCGTAGCCAAGCGCGTTGATGAAGTCATAATCAAGCATCTGGGCTTCCAGGTCGCCTGCTTTCCTCATGTCATCCTGCTTCTGGAACCGGGCGAGCTGATCGAGAGCGTCATTCAGTTCCGAGAAGCCGTTCGCAATCTCCATCCCGCAGATGAACAGCTCGAACCGTTCAGTGAATCCCTCCTTTGAACGGTGCTTCTTCGCAAGGGGGGAGTTCTCGATCGGGAAGTCATAAATGAACGTGGGCTGGATGAGCTGCCCTTCCACCATCTCTTCGAAGAACAGAACCAACAGTTCCCTCCAGCTAGTCGCTGCCTCATATCCCTCAATCCTTTTGTCCCTGGCAATCTTCTTCAGATCCTCAAGACTGTACGCCCGCGTATCCAGTCCCGCAAGCTCCTTAACCGCATCTTCCATAGACATTTTCCGCCAGGGAGGGGTGAAATCGAGCGGTTCTCCCCCGAATTCAATCCGGTAGTTCGCACAGATGGTGTGGACAAGATGTGAGATGATCCCCTCGGTGAGAGCCATCATATCGTTGTAGTCCCGGTATGCTTCGTATATCTCGACCATCGAGAACTCTGGATTATGCCTGGTATCGATATCCTCGTTACGGAAGTTCCTCGCAATCTCGAAGACCTTCTCAAATCCTCCTATGACGAGTCGCTTCAGATACAGTTCCGGGGCGATACGCATGAACAGGTTCTGGCAGAGGCAGTGGTGGTAGGTAGTGAAGGGCCGGGCATTGGCCCCGCCGTAGACGGGCTGAAGGATCGGTGTTTCGAACTCGAGGAATTCACGTCCGGTAAGATAAGAACGGATCTCAGAGATCAGGAGGCTCCTTATCCGGAAGGTCTCCCGGACCTCAATATTCATGATGAGGTCAAGATACCGCTGGCGATATCGTTTTTCCACGTTGGTCAGGCCATGGAATTTTTCAGGGAGGGAGTTCAGTGACTTGGTCAGGAGAACAATATCATCGACCCAGATAGTCAGTTCACCAAGCTTAGTCCTGAAGGGATAACCGCCGATACCGATGATATCGCCCCGCTCAATGAACCGGGTAAAAAAATCAAAGTGAGCCTCCCCAATATCATTCTTCCTGATGTAGAGCTGGATTCGTGCCCCCTCGTCACCAAGGTCAGCAAAGATCGTCTTGCCGTGGTTTCGGACTGTATAAAGGCGTCCTGCGGTGACAACACGCTCCTCGCTCCTTTCGTGACCCACTGCTGAAAACTTCTCCCTGATTTCCGTGATCCTCTCTTTTCTCTCAAACACCGGGGGGTAGAGAGAGTAGCCTTCACTGCGCAGCTGATCGAGTTCCTCGATCCGGTTCTGGTCAAACTCGAGACCCGTATCTCTGAAATCCATGCCCATACTCCCTGCCTGGTCCGTGTCCAGGAAACGCACATCTCCCTACCAGGACGGGAGAAGTGATTGATTGTCCCTCAAATGTTCCCCGCCAGATGTATTAATGGTTTATAAAAGAAGGGGGCCATATACCACGGCAGTCATATCCTGACCGGGGCTTGCATAAAACCTTACCTATCATCAGCAGAGCGCACGGGATTATACCCCATTGCCTTAATCTCGTCAAGTGCTTCCTCGATAATCTCTTTTACTCCTTCCCTCTCGTTCATCAACGCTCTTCTCAACGGCACAAGGGCTCTTGGATCCCCAACCTTCCCCAGTGCCCAGGCTGCTTTCTGTCTCACTCTCCAGTCCTCGTCATCAAGTGCGAGGATGAGCGGCTCGACCGCTCTGTCGTCCCGGATTCTTCCAAGGGTCTCAGCTGCTCTCCAGCGCTTCGAAGGATCTTCATCATCAAGCATGGCGATAAAATGCTCAATCCGCCCGGTGTCCCCATTCATCCCTGTCCAATCACTCCTCTCCCCAGATATTTCATCGCCACTCAATCGATACAATGTTATCCGGCATCCAGAGCATGGAAAATCGCCCATGCCTCCATCATCACAACCGTGATTGGCATGAGACATTTCCCTTTCCAATCCTTATTAAGGGATCTCTGTCCAAACCACTAAAATGAGCAGACTGATTTGACAACAAATGATGGATCCATGGGGGTCGCATGACTGAACCAATAATCTCGGTGAAAGAGCTCTTCCACCAATACGGGGATTTTACCGCAGTTGACGGAATTAGTTTTGAGGTATCCGAAGGGGAGATATTCTCGTTTCTCGGACCAAACGGGGCCGGCAAGAGCACAGCAATCAACGTCCTGATCACGCTCCTTCCCCTACAGCAGGGATCAGCCACCGTTGCCGGCTTTGATGTGGTAAAGGATCCAGAGCAGGTCAGGGAATCCATCGGCATTGTCTTCCAGGATGTCACCCTTGACCGTGACATGACCTGCCGCGAGATCCTTGAATTCCACGGCAACCTGTACAAGATGCCGAACGCCGAGCGGAAGGATCGGATCGAAGAACTCCTGGCGCTCGTCCAGCTCGAGAACAAGCAGGACACCCGTACCAAAAACCTCTCCGGCGGGATGAAGCGCAGACTCGAGATTGCCCGCGGACTGATGACACGCCCAAAGGTGCTCTTCCTCGACGAGCCGACCATCGGTCTCGACCCCCAGACCCGGCTGAGGATGTGGGAGTACATCAAGGCAGTGAATCGGGAAGGCACGACGATATTTCTCACCACCCACTACATGGATGAAGCCGATCACCTGAGCGATCGGATCAGTATCATCGACAAAGGACAGATCATTGCAACCGGAACACCATCCGAACTGAAAAATACTCTCGGTGAGGACCTGATCTACCTCGAGACCAGCGATGGTGACGGGACCAGAAAAATCCTTTCAGGCATGGAAATGGTGAAACATATCACGCAGAAACCGACTGGGATCGTGGCCATGCTGAACGGCGATGGCACAAAGATACTTCCGATGATCATCGAAGCTTTGTCGCGGGAAGGGATCAGGGTTAGCACGGTCAACCTGAAAAAACCCTCAATGGACGATGTGTTTGTCCATTATACCGGCCGGGAGCTTCGCGACGAAGGTGCAGAAAAGCCCTCCATGGCGGTAACCCGTGCAGGCAGGAGGTAGCCGATGCATCTTGGATTTCTCACGATATTCTGGCGGGACATGCTCCGGTTTTACCGGTTCAAGACCTTGCTCATCTCCTCACTGGTCCAGCCTGCATTATGGATGGCTTTTTTCGGAATAGCCATGTCTTCCAATTTCAACCGCTTCACCTCAGAACTACCTCCCCTGCCCGGAGTGCCCACGGTTGACTATCTCACCTTCATGGCTGCGGGGGTGATCGCGATGACCACGCTCTTCACCAGCCTCTTTGGCGGGATGAGTCTCCTCTTTGACAAGAACTGGGGACTAATGCGTGAAATCTTTGCAAGCCCGCTCCCGAGGAACCATATCATCTTCGGGATAGCCCTCTCCGGGATGACCAAATCCTTCATTCAGGCGATCATCATCATGGTGTTTGGCATCCTGATCGGGGCCCAGTTCTTTTTTGGGTATACCGTAATTGAAACAGTATTGGCCATCGTCGGAATCCTCCTCTTTGTTGCTGTCTTCTCCCTCGGATTCCTCTTCCTCTCCGCTGCAATTGCGATCTCGCTCGAGAGCCCTGAAGGGATGCAGGGGATCATGACCCTGCTCACGATGCCCATATTCTTTGCAAGCAATGCACTATACCCGATAGATGCATTTCCCCCTGCACTGCAGGCAGTATCCGTGATTAATCCGCTCACGTACCTGGTGACAGGGATCCGTTACTTTGCGATCGGGGATGATTTCCAGGCGATAGGAATCCACTACCAGTTCACACCATTCCAGATTGTTTTTGCCTTCCTTTTCCTGGTGGGATTCGCGGCAGTTATGTTCGCTATTGCATGGTGGAGGTTCAGAAAAGCGGTGGTCACCTGATAGTTAAACCGCCGGAACCGATCCACCAGGATCCGTGAGAAAAATTTCCACAGTCCCGAAATCCTGCAAAAATTCGGGGTAGCGGTAATAATCGGCAAAGGCCATTTCACGGAGAATCTCTGGGGAGAGAGCCGAGGCAAATTTCCAGGTCTCCGTGCCAGGGGTTCTGAGCCCTTTTGCACCGGAATCGGTTCTCCTCTCCTGCAGCCTCATGAGCAGATCGTAGATGGTGGAAGACACACCCACCTTCCCGGCATTTTTGATCGTTACGGAAAAATCATGGTAACTCACCGTAAGTCTTCTATCAGATTCGGACCGGATCAGGCTGGCGAGTATCCCGTTGAACATCCTGCCCCTGAAGGTAAGGATGGTGACATCATAGTTCCTCTTTCCAGGTTTCTCCAGAATGCAAATTCCCCGGGGGATAAGCTCAGGCAAAGCATCGATGACACCGGAAATAAGTGCTCTTTCAGGTTCGGGCAGGGGGAGCATCGATCCCCCGGTTGAGAGGATCCGGCCGACTGCCTGGCAGACAACAGGAGAGAACCCCGTCCTTCCACCGGTCCAGAATATTTCGTTCTTCTCCCCCTCTCCAGGAACAACCACCACCAGCTCGTGCGAGTCGTCGCTCTTCACGAAGGTCCAGCTCTTTCCCCCAAGGGTGAAACTCTTCCTGTTTTTTCCTGCGACGAAACGTGCGTCAAGTGTCCCTATCATCTCGCCATCAGGGGTCACCGCACGAAACTCACTCCCTCCTTTTATGACTGAGAAGAGGTCCTTCCAGTTGGATCTCCCGAATGACGACTCTGCCCCCGGCCCGGGCATCAGCATGTCCCCATCACCGACCAGGATGCCGAAGTCGTCAAGAACACCAAGCAGGGCATCGATCTCCCGGGGTTTTATCTCCCTGAAGGCAAAGAGACCCCTGACAAATCTCCTGATATGGGACTGTGAGGTTCTCCGTTTCCTGACTATCTCGAGCAGGACCTGCTGGACGAGCACATTATACGGTTTTTTATGAGGATGTAGCGGCTCCACTTCCTTTCTGCTCGCGGATTCGATTACGGCAACCATGCAGAGGAGTTCGCAGGCATCCTTCAGGATGCAGGCGACATAGGGAGGCTTCCCTCTTCTTCCGCTCCTTCCCATCCTCTGGAGG
>JAAYWH010000078.1 GCA_012516785.1 Methanomicrobiales archaeon | reverse complement strand
TCGGGGGAGTACGAGCGGCAGATTGCCGGCCGGATACTGAATAACGCCAGGCAGGAACTGAAAACGATCGAGAGATCGCTCGAAGAGGAGCAGTTCCTGGTCCGGACTTTCCTCGTGAACGGAAATCCATCCCGGGAGATAAACCGTATTGCCGATGCGGAATGCGCCGGGATGATCGTGATAGGCTCCCATGGGAAGACCAATCTCCTGCACCGGCTGATGGGTTCGATATCCCTAGGGGTGATCGAGAACGCGACCCGGCCGGTGCTTATCGTGAGGAGGAGTGAAGAGCAGTAGGGTGAGATCTCCCGCTTTTCGGAGGGGCGGTTCTCGAATGCCCGGCAGGATGAGGTATCAGGGAAGATGAATGCTCTCTCCGTTCAGAATGATCTTCCCTTTCAGGGAGACCGGGCTCCCGGAAACTGGTGGGAGATGAGCCAGGGGATCCTTGGCACTTCTTTTCGGCCAGACGTTCAGGATGCAAATGCCCTCCTGGCAACACAGGGGTTCCGCTCTCTCTCAGTTCCAGTCTCCACACCTGATGGAGATCTTCGGTGACCCGTTTCTGTGAAATAAAAAAAAGAGTTGAGAAGACGATCAGTACCGTGGCCGGAAACTGGTCCGGGGCTGCGGCGGGCGTGCCTCATCGATCTTCAGGGTGCGGCCTTCAAACATCGTCTCGTTGAGGGCTGCCTTTGCCTTCTCGGCATCCTCGGGGGTCGCCATCTCGACGAATCCAAAGCCCTTCCGCTCAATGACACGAACTTCCTTTACATCCCCGTATGCTGAGAATAATTTTTTTAATTGTTCCTCATTGACAGAATACGTGAGATTTCCAACGTAGAGTTTACTTCCCTGCATATGATTACGTTCCTTTTCCTCTATACATCGGTCCTTTTCCACATATACTTTTAGGAGGAGACAGAACGCAGGAAGAGGGGGGAACTGCTGGCGACCCATGCGCAAAGGAAGCGCCGGCCCACCCTATCGCAGGAACGTGCCCATTGCCAGGGGGGAATGGTATCCCTTCCATAAAATGGTACTGCCAGGGGAGGGCAGAGGTTCAGAGGTTCACGCCATGGATAGGTTAAAGCCAGTTGGCAACATGTATTATATACTTCATTGACGGAGTTGTTTTCCTGACCAGCACCACGCATTCACAAAACGGGCCCGGGACCGAGATCGTCCGCGTACGGCTGCCGAAGAAGAGAGAGAAGGAGATCTTTGCCAGGGCTGAATCGATGCTTGGTGCAAACCATATCAGTGTCCGTTGTGCTGACGGGGTGACCCGGATGGGCCGGATCAAGGGCACGATCAAAAAACGCCTCTGGATCCGGGAAGGCGATGTGCTCATCATCACTCCCTGGAGTTTCCAGGACGAAAAGTGTGACATCTCGTACCGCTACACACGGCCACAGGTCGAATGGCTCCAGCGGAACGGGTATCTCAAGTCATAATACTTTTTTCCCCAGCGCCATCGTAAAATTGCATGGCCGCTCTCTTCTGCGGATGTCGGAACCCTCTTATCAACCGGTACATCCCAATGTCAGCCGGACCGTAACTTTCCCCGGACGTCGGGTTTTTGTAGTCCGATGCTCCACCAGTTCATGATGTTTTCAGTCAACCGGTGCATCAATCGACTCAGTTCGACCATCATCCTGAACGATACCCCCGAGCAGGCCATCAACGAGTACGTGAAGCAGAACAGCAAGGAGTATTACGAGATCTCCCCGGGATTCGAGTTTCGGGGGGTCATCATCCTCCTGAAAAATCCCATGCTCATAGGCTTCAAGATCAAGAAGAAGAAGATCCTGATGCCATTTGTAAAACCCTGCTTCGGCCCCATGCTCATCGAACTCGCAGCCCTTGATGGAGAGTTTGAGCAGCTCCGGGAACAGCTGGCAAAGGCTTCATAATCTGCCGGATCCCTCAACCCTTATCACCTTTCCTGCCCAAAATCTTCCAGAAATCTGATAGCATCAAAGTGACCTCCTGTGTACGCCATCCGCTTCTACCGCATTTACGATATAGGGGAGGAGATCGACCTCGGGGCCCTGGAAAAAGCCCTGGCAAGCAGCATGGCGATCGCCCGGACCGGGTTTGTCAGGGTCCGCCCCACCTCCATGACGATAGAGGAGCCGCCACTCCTTCTCCGTCTCCAGCCGGCATATGCTGAAACCGGTGGTGCCGGTTGCACCTTCACGGTAGTATCGAGAGTGTTTGATTTTGGGGCGGTCAGCATCTGCCTCATCATCGAAGAGATGAATGCCCCGGCATCAGCACTGCAGGACGCTGCAGACCGTTTTTCCGGGAACGGGGTGCTCGATCCTCACTTTTCTGCTGCCCTGCAGCAGGTCCGCGCCATCCTGGCCCCGATCGTTGGTGATCGTTCGATTGATGAGGATTTCTATGACGATTACACCATCTACCTCTCCGAACGTCTTGATGAGAGCATCGATCCGGTTGCACTGCTCCTTGGTGAGAAGGAGGATTTCTCCCCGGAGATCCGGCAGGAGACCCTCCAGAACCAGCTGAGCTATGCACGGGGCGACCGGGCGATCCTCTCCTGGAACGGGGCGATCCTGATCAGCCCCCAGCCGCCTTCTGACCTGATCGAGCTGATCGAGTTTGCCGCGGTGCAGGTGCTCGAATTACGGTTTTATGACCGTGAACTCTCCCGCCAGCTGGAGAAGATGTATGACGATATCGAGCTTGCCGATACACTCTTCTGGTACAGCAGGATCCGCCAGTACCATTCGCTGATGAAGGTCCTGATGCAGACCCAGACCGAAGTCTCCGAGATCGTGGAGAAGGTCAACAACCTGATCAAGATCACCGAGGATGTGTACTATGCACGGGTGTATGCCATGGCGCTGAAGGTGCTCCGGAGCCATCAATGGACCGAGAGCCTCAACCGCCGTATCGGGATCATCCGCGAGAACTACCGGATGCTCTCGGATGAAGTGGATGTCCAGCACTCCAACTTCCTCGAATGGGTGGTGATCATCCTGATCGCGATCGAGGTTGCCCTGTTCCTGCCGACTGCACTGCATTGAAAGAACCCGGCATGCTGCTATGCTCTTGTATCCCCTTCTCTTTCTCGTCTGAATCTTTCCTCTGGTATCACCCCTTGATCCTGCTGATCCCTGACAGGTGAGCATTTATCGGAAGAACTCCAATTGCTAGAGAACCATACCACACGCGTGATACCATGAAAGGCCCCTTTATTGGGGTACGATCACTCACGCGGCGGTTCTTGCAGGGATAGTCAATGAGCAGAACAGTCGATGGCCGGTCACGGGACCATATCAGGCCAGGAGTGCAGGTCCGGATCGTCCAGAAGAAAGACCAGCGGAGCGGGAGACTTACGGAGGGGACCGTCCGTGAGATCCTGACCGGCTCCTCCTTCCATCCCCACGGGATCAAAGTCCGGCTGACCGATGGAACGGTCGGCAGGGTGCAGGAGATCGGGGGTCCTCTACGGTGAACAGGTCAGGATGGTTCCCATGCGGGGACTCCAGATCCTGGAATGTCAGAGAGCAGTGAGCCATGGCTGATCCTGCTGATCCTCTCCATCCAGAGGCAAAACCAGAGCATGCCCGCGCGATGACCGAAGGAGTCTCGCTCCTCATGGGCGATCCGAAGACCGCCATCCGGAAGCTCTCCCTCCCGATGATGGCGGCGATGCTCTTCATGTCGGTCTACAACCTGATCAATGCCATCTGGGTGGCAGGGCTCGGTGCAGATGCGCTCGCGGCAGTCGGGTTCATGACGCCGTTATTCATGGTGTTCATCGGCCTTGGAAACGGGCTTGGGGCGGGTGTCTCGTCGGTTATTGCCCGGAGGATTGGGGGGAAGAACCGGGAGGGCGCCGAGCATGCTGCAATGCACGGACTCCTGATAGGGGCTGCGATTGCCGTGATTCTGACCATCCCCCTGATCCTCTTCACCGAACCTATCGCGGTGCTCCTCGGTGCAGGCTCGGTGGTATCTCTTGCATCCGAATACGGGAGGATCCTTTTTATCGGGACGATCTTCATCCTCTTCAACAACATCGCATATGCCATCCTCCGGGGGGAAGGTGATACGAAGAGAACAATGTACGCGATGGCGTTCTCTTCGATCCTGAACGCCGTCCTTGACCCGATCCTCATCTATTGGGCAGGGCTCGGGATTGCCGGGGCTGCGGTGGCGACGGTCATCTCGATAGTCTCGGTGACCCTCATCATCCTGTACTGGTTCCTCGTCAAGAAGGATACCTACCTCTCCATAACAATGAAGGGCTTTGTCCCGGACCGGTCGGTCACCCGTGATATCCTTGGAGTGGGGCTGCCTGCAAGCGTCGAATATCTCCTGATGTCCACGCTTTCTATCATCATCAACGCGATCCTCGTCATAGTTGCTGGCACCGATGCCGTGGCGGTATACACCTCCGGCTGGCGCCTCCTGATGTTTGCCGTGGTCCCCGAGATCGCGATTGCAACGACGCTCATCTCTGTTGTCGGTGCCGCCTATGGCGCCCGAAAGTACCGGAACCTGGCCCTGGCCCATGGCTATGCGATACGGCTTGGTATCATGATAGCGGCAGTAATGGCGGTCCTGATCTTTGTCTTTGCCGGACAGATAGCGCTCCTGTTCACCTATTCGGAAACGACAGCCTACCTCACCCCGCGGATCGCATCGTTTCTCCGGGTGATCTCCCTGCTGCTGGTCTTCATGCCCGCAGGGATGCTGTCCCTGTCGGTCTTCCAGGGGACCGGCAGGGGATTCACCTCGCTCGTGATCAACCTCTTCCGTGGTCTCGCATTCGTGGTGGTCTTTGTCGTGCTGTTCGGGATCGTGCTCGGGTACGGGGAGACGGGGGTCTGGATCGGGATCGTGCTCGGCAACATTCTCGGTTCCGCGATCGCGTATTTCTGGGCAGGGATGTATATCAGGCGTCTCAAAGGACTGGAAGGGTAGAATCCCTCCGGTTACCGGGCGGAAAGATCC
>JAAYWH010000077.1 GCA_012516785.1 Methanomicrobiales archaeon | reverse complement strand
CGTTCAAGGACACGGCCGGCCCGGCATTGAACATCCTGCTCAAGCTGATGTCAATTGTCTCGCTCGTGTTCGCCCCTATCTTCATCTAATCTTTTTTTCCAGCCTGGCCGAAATCCTGGTTCTTCCCTCAAAGGATCAAAGCATATAGGTGATATATCCAGCGGGTTAGAAAAGAATAAAATGGTCTTCCTCTAATCCTGACCATCTCATTCTATCTCCGGCATTCCGCAGGCAGGGTTTTCACAATTATTGGAAAATATTTTGATGTAGCACCTTGCGAACTCAACACTCATACGGAAGGGATGAGAGGAGAGAGGGGGTTGTATGATCTGCAGCTATTCAAGAGTTTCAATAGCTGATTAGGGACCTGTGAGACGTAGAAAAGAGCCTAGGCTATCCTTTTAGATGTACAATCACCAGCAATACCTATCGTTGGGTACACAGGTAGGGGGCGAGGCGGCGGCTCAACCCCAAGACCTTGTTGTTCGATAACAGTCGACGAAGGACTACTTCGCTTTGTCACCTATCTCTTTGGTGAGTTCCTCAAGTGTCTCATCAGGGGTTACGACGCACTCTTTCATGTTTTTCCTGAAATTGTACATCATCATCAGGAAGATCCCGATGCTGATGATGAGGATCGCCCAGAGGAAGATATCCTGCCGTGCACTGAAGACCGGGAGAGAGGCGCCCAGGTATCCGAAGAGCACGAATCCGGTGACCCAGAGGATCCCCCCGATGACATTGTAGAAGAGAAACGCGGGATACCGCATCTTGATAATCCCGGCGACAAAGGGTGCAAACGACCGGATACCAGGTACAAATCGGGCCATAACGATCGTTTTCTTGCCGTATTTCTTGTAATACTGCCTGGTCATCTCGACATGCCTTTTGTCGACGAGGCACTTTTCACGGTGGATGAGCCAGTTGCCAAAGGAGGTACCTATCTTGTAATTGACCGAATCGCCAAGGATGGCGGCAGCGGAGAGGATGATGATGACCACGAAAACATTCAGACCACCGCCCGCAGCAAGAAATCCCATCAAGAAGAGGAGAGAATCCCCGGGGAGGAACGGGGTGAATACGAGCCCTGTCTCGCAGAAGATAATCGTGAAGAGTATGGCATAGATCCAGATCCCGTAGGTCTCCATCAAACCAGGAATTGCGTCCTGAATATTCAGCAGAATATTGGACAGCGACAGGAGGTCCGGGGGGATCATTTTCTTATTATTTGAGTTATTTCTTTAATAGCCTGTTCTATCCGGATGAAAAAACCAAGGGGAAGGTTCTGTTCTTCGGATATGACTCATTCGGACAAAGAAATGGATGAGCAACGGTGAATGGCAAGATTCCGTTTACAGGAGCCCGCAGTTCTTGAGAAACCGGATATGCAGCCGGGGATCCCGCCCCAGCTCAGGATGGAATGAGAGCGCCATGAAACGGCCCTGTTCCATGGCGACTACGCCTTCCGGGAGAAAACCCAACACCTTAATCCCATTTCCAGGATGCTCTGCGACAGGTGCCCTTATGAAGACTGCATGAAAGGGGCGGTCAAGCCCGGCTATCGCGATGTCTGCTTCGAACGAATCCCGCTGCCGGCCGAACGCATTCCGCTTCACCTTGTAGTCCATCAGTCCCAGGGGGTGGACACGCGGATCATCCACGATCCCGGCCATCACCACCATGCCTGCACAGGTAGCAAAGATACCCCCTTCGAATTCGACGATGGGGTCAAAGAGCCTGTTCTTTTCAATAAGGCGGGAGATCGTGGTGGATTCTCCCCCGGGAATCGCCAGGACATCGAGCCCGGTGATCTCTTCAGGCTTTCTTACCTGGACGACCGAAATGGAACGCTGGCTCCCAAACGCACGGACAGCATCCCTGAATGCATCGATGTGCTCGCTCACATCACCCTGGAGCGCCAGGACACCGATCCTAACGCCCACGGTACTGGAGCACCTCGCCCTCTTTCAGGGTGTGCACATCGAGCCCCTTCAT
>JAAYWH010000076.1 GCA_012516785.1 Methanomicrobiales archaeon | reverse complement strand
GAGGTGCCCTTTCCGGTTGGACCTCCTCCGCGCCTCCCGCAGGATCTCTTCCATGGCGCCCTTGTCGAAGTGGGGGATCTTCCCGTCGTTCTTGATCTCCTGGGCGATGAACCTGATGAACTTCTCCCGGTTTTCCGGGGTATCCGGCATGCTCTCGCTCATGTATACCTCGTACCCGTACCCCCTGATTCGGGAACGGAGCGCCGGGTGCATCCCCTGGATGGCATCCAGGTTTCCTGCCGCGACCATGATGAACCGGCAAGGTACCGGTTCGGTCCTGACCATCGCCCCGCTCGAACGCTCGCTCTGGCCGGTGATGGGGAACTCACCCTCCTGGAGGGCGGTGAGGAGGTTCTGCTGGGAGTGGGGAGTGAGGGTGTTGATCTCATCGATGAAGAGGACGCCCTTGTGGGCCCGGTGGATGGCACCTGCTTCGACCCGGTCATGGCTGGGGGTTTCCAGGCCTCCGCTCTGGAAGGGATCGTGGCGGACGTCGCCGAGAAGCGCCCCGGCATGGGAACCGGTGCCGTCAATAAAGGGGGCATCGACCGTTGCATCGTTGGTGACCAGGAGCTTCGGCACCATGGTCTCCTCCCGGGGGGTTGCATACCTCATCGCCATGAATATGAACGCTGCAGCGATGATACCCATGAGCCACTGGTAGGTGATGAATGCATATCCGACAATCCCAAGGATCAGGAGCATAACAAGGGTGTTTCTGAACTGGATCTTCTTCCGTGCTTCCGCCTTATGGGCAGTGACGATCTGCTTGCCTCTCGCCGCAGGGACGGTCCGTACAATCGGGTTGTTCGGATCATCCGAATTCGGGTATACGAGGATGTCCTGCAGTTCTTCTTTCGGGAGCAGTTCGGCCATCGCCTTGGCGAGCATGGACTTGCCGGTACCGGGGCTGCCTATCATCATCACGTGCCGTCTCTGGGTGGCAGCCTTCCTGATGACCTCGACTGCATGCTCCTGACCGATGACCTGGTCGATGAGTTTTTTGGGTACTTCGATCTGGGAGGAGCTCTCCTCACTGATGTCAAAGGAAAGCGGCTCCTCCTGGGTCTCATGACCGGATTCTGTTGATTCCATCGGCAGATTGACCTCGTAAAAATAATACGATACTATAACTTATCCATGGTAGTTTAAGTACTTTCAGCATGAGGTAGGATGAGATGAAGGTAATAAGCACTGAATATTCGCAGATTCTGGCATCGAGGCTTGCTGGAGCGAATGGATGGGACCTGGCAGATGTGCGGTTTTCCCGGTTCCCTGATGGAGAACTGTATCTGAAAGCGGGGGAGGTCGGAAAAGAGGTGCTGGTGGTAGGGAGTGTCACTGACAGTGATGCCATTGTTCAGCTCATCCTTCTGATTGATGCCTGCCAGCAAGCCGATATCACCCTGGTCCTGCCGTACATGGGATACGCCCGTCAGGACAAGCAGTTCTCGGCAGGGGAGCCCCTCTCTGCCCGGGCGGTAGCCGGAGTACTCTCAAGGGGAGTATCAAGGGCATTTGTCGTGAACGTACATGATCCGGCAGTCCTGAGATTTTTCGACGTCCCGGCCCATACCCTTTCCCTTGCCCCTGAGATCGGGGCATTCCTGAAAGAGACAGGATGTGAGGACCCGCTCATCCTTGCCCCGGATGATGGTGCTGCCCGGTTCGCATCAGCAGTCGCGGGGGTGAATGGCTGGGATGTCGATCATCTCGAAAAGCCCCGCCTCTCTTCTGAAGAGGTGAGCATATCGCCCAAGAACCTCTGCGCTGAAGATCGCGATGTTGTCATCGTTGACGATATCATCTCTACGGGGGGAACGCTGGCAACCGCTG
>JAAYWH010000075.1 GCA_012516785.1 Methanomicrobiales archaeon | reverse complement strand
GGCGGACATTCTCCTGCTCTATCATCCGCGATCGCTCCTTTGCTGCCTCAGGGGTCTTCGGGGCAGGGATCTTTGCATCGACACGGTTCTTCGCTTCGATGGCGTTGTTCAGCCAGAGCGGGATGTACACGTCATCGGTCTCCTTTTCAAGGGCCTTGATTGCGCCGCAGTCCGAGTGTCCGCAGATCACGATATCCTTCACCTTGAGATGGCGGATGGCATATTCGAGAACAGTGGCAAAGTTCCAGTCATGGATGGGCACAACATTGCCGATGTTCCGCTGGATGAAGAGCGTGCCTGGCAGGGTCTGGGTGATGTGCCCGGTCTGGAGGCGTGAATCAGAACACCCGATCCAGAGCACCGTGGGGCTCTGGCCTTTGGCGATTTCATCAAACACGGCCTTGTTCTCTTTGAAGAATCCTTCCCTGAACTTCTTGTTTCCTTCAAGCAGGTTGTCGATCATGTCAATCCCTGTACCTGGTGCTCCGGCACTTTCCATGATGCCGGGTCTGCAACAGGAGTATGTGGAAAATACGATCAGTTAAAGGTTGATATTCGTTCCCGGCAGGGTGTGACCGGGCAAGCCATACCGTCTTTTCCGGGACATCCCCCGCTTAAGATTTCACGGGCATCCCTATCGATCCTATTCTGCTGTGAACCCCTGATTGGAGTCGGAGAACCAATTCTTATCTGGCACCATGACGAACCACAATGAAGAGGGATGCATCTTCATGACTGCCAGCCATGTGCCGGAGCGATACCCGGAGATTGACATCGCACGGGGGATTGCGGTGGTGATGATGGTGATATTCCATATCGCCTTTGATCTCTCGTTTCTTGGCATTGCGGGGATACCCGTGAGTTCACTCCCCTGGAGGGCGTTTGCCATGGCTACCGCTGCGCTCTTCCTCCTCCTTGTCGGGATCTCCCTCTCCATCAGCGCTGGCTATGCAAAGACGCGACTCTCACGGTCTGACTTCATCCTGAAGTATCTGAAACGGGGTGCGGGTATCTTTGCGATAGGGATTGGGATCAGTATAGTCACCTGGATCCTTCTACCGGGCGCATTCATCGTGTTTGGCATCCTTCACCTGATCGGGCTTTCCATCGCACTGAGTCCCCTCTATACCGGATATTCGTGGCAGAATCTCCTGGCAGGCCTTGCGATCATTCTTGTGAGCCCGGTGGTGGCAGCGATGCGGGGAGATGGCTGGCTCGTCTGGCTGGGCATTCATCCCCCGGCCTTCTACAGCATCGATTATACCCCGGTGTTCCCATGGCTCGGGGTGGTTCTGATTGGAGTCGGTCTGGGTGCGATCCTCTATCCGCGCGCCGCCAGGAGATGGGATCATGAGGTGCCAACGCTTCCACGTTCACCCCTGCGGTTTCTTGGCCGCCATTCCCTGGCAATCTATCTCGTTCACCAGCCGATCATCCTGGGTATCCTGTTTATCACGTTTCCCGACGCTTTCAGCGCTTTTGTCCCCCATCTTTCCGGCTGATACCCTCAGGTAAGGGATTCATCCTCGGAAAATACGGGAACATAGGAAAACGAGTCGGTATCGAACAGGCCGCGATCCGTGATCCTCAGATGGGGAATCACGGAGAGGGCAAGAAACGAGAGGTACATAAACGAATCTTCGATCCCGCCGATCTCCCTGGCGTGACGATTCAGGCGTCCGAGCAGCTCACTGACCTCTTCATACGGCCGGACCGACATCAGGCCGGCACATGCCAGGGGAAGAACAGTCGATTCATCACCAGACACCACAGTGAGTCCACCCGAGTTCCTGATGACAAGAGAGATTGCACGGATGATATCGGCATCCCCTGACCCGGTTGCAACAATGTTATGGGAGTCATGGGAGACACTCCCGGCGATCGCCCCCGACGTGATCCCGAAGCCCTGCACAAGCCCGGTCGCCACCTTCCCCTTCTCGTACCGGCTGCATACCACGACCTTCAGGATATCCCGGTCAGGGTCGGGTATTTTTGTTGAATCGACGTCAAGAGAGAGCCTTTTTGTCATGATCTGCCGGGGGACAAGGCCGATGACCAGGGCAGGCCCCCGGCCGTCAAGGTGAATATCGGCAACGCCCGGCGTCCTGCACCGGAATTGTCCATCGATAGGGGGGCAGGGTATCCTCTGACCAGGGACCACCAGCTCCCCGCCCCTGAAGGTCTTTTCCACCCGGAACTCATTCCCCTCGCAGATGACGCAGAAATCGGCTCTTCTCCCGGGTGAGAGGGCCCCCCGATCGTGAAGCGAGAACCGTTCTGCCGGGCTGAGTGTCGCCATCCTGAGTGCAATCTCCCTTTCAAGCCCTGATCCAACTGCCTTCCGGATACAGTCATCGATATGACCCTCTGCAAGGAGCAGGTCTGCGTGGCGGTCATCGGTGGCAAACGAGCACCGGGATACATTTTTCCATGAGACCAGGGGGATGATCTCCCGGATGTTCTTCTCGGTCGATCCCTCCCTGATGAAGAGGTACATCCCCTTCTCCAGCTTCTCTTCCGCCTCACCGAATGACGTACACTCGTGATCGCTCTGTATCCCGGCAGCGATGTACTGGTCAAGATCAGGCCCGGAAAGGAGAGGAGCATGGCCGTCAACGATCCTGAACAAGTGGATCTTATCCATGACATCAGGATCTCCCGACAGGACCCCCGGGACGTTCATCACTTCACCCAGGCCGAGAACCCCCTCCCTTCCCGAGTAGGGTGCAAGGTCCCTGGCGTTGAGCACAGCTCCCCCGGTATCCAGGGGAGTGGCCGGGACGCATGAAGGAACCATGATGAAGAGATCGAGGGGAATTCGCCCTCTCCAGCGCAGCATGAAGTTTATCCCCTCAGCCCCGAGCACATTGGCTATCTCGTGCGGATCGGCGATGATTGTCGTTGTCCCGTGCAGGGATGCGAGACGAGCAAATTCCGGGGGGGAGAGGAGCGAGCTCTCGATATGGACATGGGCATCGATCAACCCGGGGACCACCCGGCGCCCTTTCAGGTCGATCGCCGTGGTTGCCCTGTAAGCACCATGGCCGATAACCCGCCCGTCCTTCACGGCAATATCGGAATCCTGCCATTCACCGGTGAACGGGTTGAAGACTTCAGCGTTCAGGAACCGAATATCTGCGGGAATAGTACGGTCTCCTGCCGGGATCGATCCCCTCTCTCCCCTGTAGTTCTCATCATGGATCATGGCGGGTTCCTCTCAGCTGGTGAAGGGTTGTTCGAAATGAGATCGCATTTGGGGGGTCATGGACACTCCAAACACCTGGCCTTGTATGGACCGTTCCTTTTTCCCCGGGATAAAAAAACCGGGTGTTCCTGCGCTTCTCTCGCTGAGGTAGGTACCTTTGATACCAGATATAGGTTGTACGGGCTTTTCGCATCTTTTCGTACCGTATCCTCACCAAGTGATGCACACCGCCACCCAGAACAGGTGTCCCGGAGGCGGTCATTGCCTCATTATTATGCCGATACCATCTCAACGGCGTTCCACCATGAAACAGCCAGGAGGCGATTCGTGTGGACATTCTATTAAATATGAAAATTCCTCCGGCATTTTTAATTTTGTGTGTGTCTCAAATACCTTCATGTAATTTTATTATCGATCCCTCTCTTCCCAGGAGCCTCATCTCCATCAGAAACAGGAATAATTTATCTAAAACTCCGTCACATAACTCAGATACGCTTGAGCTATGCAGGGAATTGTCATCACCGCCAGTCTTGTATTCGGTGCAGTAATTGGTCTTATTCTCTCGTTTGTCCTCCTGAAATTCGGAGAAATTATCGACCGCTATCCCTCTGGAGACGAGGAGAGCCGGGATAAAAACTGGGGGAGCCCTGTCCCATTCACAAGGATCTCAGTGCTCCTGTTCTGGCTTTTTTTCATCATTGGAGGATGGATGATATTCCAGCAGTCCAAGGTGATTTTCGTGGGGGGGATTGCCTTGCTTATCGGCCTTCTGCTCTTCCTGGCCACCGCGGTGGTGTTTTCACTTGCGGTTCTCAACCAGATGAGCGCAAAAAAGGATGAAAAGGGGATATCTTCCCTCTTGTCAGGGAGAAAGAGCTCCTCATGGTTCCCCAGGATGAGCTTTCATGGTAGTGGATACTATCCTCGAAAATCATCCCGCAAAAAGTAAAGGATCCCGGATCAGCCAAACAACTCTTTTGACCGTTCGAGCGCTTCGACTGCCGGGAGCTTTTTTCCTGTCAGGAATTCGATACAGGCTCCGCCACCGGTGGAGATATGCGAAAAGTCCCTCTCGATCCCGAGCTGCTCGACAACTGCTGCCGTGTGCCCTCCCCCGATGATCGAGAACGGTGTCTTTGCGGCCGCTTTCAGCAGCTCGTAGGTTCCCGTGGCAAAATCCCGGTCCTCGAAGACCCCTGCCGGTCCGTTGAAGACAACGGTGCCTGACTCACGGACACGATCGGACAGCCGGAGGACGGAGTCCATACCAAGGTCGAGGACTGGTGCATCTGACGGAATGGCACTGACCGGGTACTCGGTTCGCGCTCCTCCCTCTCTCACGGCAACCCATTCCGGCACAATAATCCTGTCTCCGAACTCGCGCAGGATCTCCTTTGCTTTCCCGATCTCCTTCTCGTACTTGAGCTGCTGGATCAGCTGGGCAGATGGCCGGCCGATGTCATATCCCATCGCCAGGAGGAAAACGTTTGCAACCACGCCGATGACGATCACCTGGTCGGCGATATGGTCTTTGAGCATATGCTCTGCGACTGCTATCGAGTCATCGACCTTCGTCCCTCCAAGGACCACCGATACCGGGCGGGGGGCATTCGAAAAGACCTTCGAGAGCGTCAGGACCTCTCGCTCCATGAGGAGCCCGGCTACCGATTTCATGGCAACGGGAAGGCCGACTATGGTCGGCTGTGACCGGTGAGCAGTCCCAAATGCATCGTTGACAAAGAGATCGCCCAGGGCCGCGAGCCCCCTGACAAGATGGCACCGGGCTGCCTCCTCCGGTTTCATCGTCAGGTTCTCCTCGGCATTGAAACGGACATTCTCAAGCATCAGGATATCGCCGGCCTTCAGGGATCTGACCGACTCCCGGGCATAATGCCCGAATATATCGTCGATATATTTGACCGGCCGTTTTGCC
>JAAYWH010000074.1 GCA_012516785.1 Methanomicrobiales archaeon | reverse complement strand
GGTTGGTATCGTAGTGGTTGGAACCGTAGTGGTTGGAACCGTAGTGGTCGGAACCGTAGTGGTCGGTACGGTAGTAGGTGGGGGGGTTATCGGGGTCAGAGCAACCATAGGTATGGCAGAAACCTCACCTTTGCTCACTACAACCTGGGTACTCCATGGGATATACCCTTTTAATATGAGTTCAACCGTCCGGGTGCCGACCGGGATGTTGTCTATGATCAGAGCATCCCGCGCCTTGGTCCTTCCCACATACTGGCTGTCGATATATACACTCGCACCTGCCGGATCTGAACTGATCGAGAGAGACCCCGTAAGGGGAGAGAATCGTGCACTGATGACGTGGTCGGAATTCACATTGTAAAACGTATATACAGACCTTGGACCGAGAGAGACTCCGTTGACAACCACATCTGCAATCTCGTAATTGGTATCCGGAATGATGGTAAAAATCTGGGTGCCGCCTGCTGGGACAAGAACTTCATCAGCCGGAACAATCGAACCACCCGGTCCGGCATCTGCCATGATCACGTAATAATCGGCAGCCGAAGCTGTGCCAATAAACAATCCGGTAAGAATAATAACAAGAACAAGAAGCAAGGCCGGCGTAGTCTTCATAGCGGATTCTTTAAGAGATGTTAATCGCTGTCTGGCAGTATGATCAGGAGCCGGGCACCTTTTGCACCCTTTGCAAGCTCAATGAGATCGCCATCGTGAAGGATTGCCGGCTGCTTTTTCTGCAACTCGGAACTGTTCAGAAACGATCCTCCTGCGCTTCCCCTGTCTTCAAAGATAAAATTAGTACCCTCCATTTTAATGATGGCATGCGGTTTTGAAATTCGACTCACCGAAGAATATTCCGATGAAAGTACAACATCACCCTCAACCGCCTGATACGAAGGATCAATCCTTCCTACCCGGGATTCCCGATCCTCGAGAATATAGAGTTTCCCATCGTCAGGTCCTCCGAGCAGGATAGCCATCGGTTTGTGTCCTGCGATCTCATCCTCTACCGCGTCCCTTACTTCCTCCAGTTTTTTCTTCAGCCCGGCATCGTCAATATTTATCCGGAGGTTGGAGAAGATTCCGAGGTTCCGGACAATAGCCTCCATTGCCCCTGGAACAAGGGAATATTTCCATACAGGATGAACACCCTTTGAAGTCTGCTGTCCGAGTCCTACCTCTTTCCGGATAAGTCCCATGCTGATCAGCTTATCCAGATGTTTCTTTGTATTCTCATAGCTTGTGTTGATCTCAGATGCAATCATCCGCACATCTTTTGGCCGGCGTTCGAGGATTTTCAATATCTTCAGGCGCTGACTATTTGAAAGAACTTCAAGATATTCAGACAGTTCGCTATAGTAATCTGGCGCCTGTTCAAGCACAATAGTCTTAAACTCTTCGTGCTGATCAACCATCAAGCCTGCCTCTTCTATAGTAAGTCGTCCTGCTCAATCAAAAACATTCTCCGCACAGTCTATTCAATGATATAACCGGTTGGTTCATACAATCTATGTAGTAAGAGCATCAGAATACCATTGGATTTTTTTCCCGGGCTTGAAATATCTTTAGAATAACCAGGAACAGAACACATAAATCAAGATGGACATGGGATCATACCTGAAAGATATTCATGAGATCGAGGAGTCAGCCCGATCTGTTCAGAAGCTGATGAAAGAACGTTACGATTGTGGCGGTTCTTCTCAAGATCCTCATCCAATCTGTACAATTGCAGGCGCGGATGCTGCATATGGAGAAGGATATGGAATCGGAGTTATTGTGCTACTCGCCTATCCTTCCCTCGCAATCATCGAACATGGATATGCGAAACGGGCTGTACGGTTTCCTTACATCCAGGGATTGTTTGCATTCAGGGAACTCCCTCTGATAATGGCCGCCTATGAAAAGATTGGTAAAATTCCGGATCTCCTCATGGTCGAAGGCCATGGATATGCCCATCCGCAACGATATGGGTATGCCTGTCACGCAGGAGCTATTCTCGGTATACCCACCATTGGGATAGCAAAACACCCCATCCGCTGTGATACGATGAAACATCCGGGAAATGAGCGAGGTATGCAGCAAGAAATTTTAATGGGAGGAGAGGTGGCAGGGATGGCCTTGAGAACAAGGAAGGGGGCACCTCCGGTTTACGTTTCAGCAGGACACCAGACTACTCTTCATTTTGCCTGTCAGATTGTGCTCGAGACAACACGACTGCATCGCCTTCCGGAGCCGGTATGGATCGCCGATCTCCTCTCAAAAAAATATCTGAATCTCCTCTGACAGGTAAGGGATAGATACTCCCACTTGAGCGTAAAAAAACACGAAACCACTTCTCACGCTTCGGCAGGCTCTCCGGATTCATTCTTCTTTGGGCGTTCCGGCTTGACATACGTGATGGTGAACGTTTCCAACCCACTGTGAGCGAGGACGGCAGATGAATAATGCCCCTCCATGGTGAGGCAATGAACCGGGCAGACTTCAATACAGGAGTTGCAGACCACGCAGCGGAGCCGATCAATCGTCCATGTCTTTGCTTCCTTATCAACACAGAGTGCCTCTGCGGGACATTTCTTCATGCACATCCCGCAGGAGATACACCGGCTCACATCGATCACCACATGCCCCCGTGAGAGGGTCGTCATTTTACCCGGCCGGGCAGGGTACATCAGCGTTGCCGGCCTGCTCATCACGGTCTTTATCGCTGTTTTTGCCATCTCAAAATATCCCATCGTACTCACCGCTCCATGCATCCGATACAGGGATCGATGCTGAGGACAATCACAGGAACATCTGCCAGTTCGCAACCCTGAAGCATTTTCACAAGGGAAGGTACATTGGTGAGGGTGGGGGTCCGTATCCGCGAACGAACAAGATGTTTTGTGCCATTTCCTTTCAGATAGTGCACAAGTTCGCCCCGTGGCTGTTCGGACCGGGAGAAATATTCCCCGTCAGGCATTCCTTTCACTTTCACTTCAATCTCCCCTTCTGGCATCGTTTCAACAGCCTGCCGGATCAGATCAATGGAGCTGAAGAGTTCACGGATCCTGACAGCGCAACGGGCATAACAATCCCCGGCTGACTCGGTTGCCGGTTCAAACCGGAGTTCCCGGTAGGCAGCATACCCTGTTTTCCTGAGATCGATCGCCACCCCACTTCCTCTCGCGACAGGACCTGCCGCACCAAGATCGTAGGCATCGGTCCGTGAAAGAGTACCTACACCGACCAGCCTTGATTTGAGTGAATCATCATGCAGGAATACCTCAGACAGATCACTCAGTTCCGTCTCGAAACTCTTCAGGTCTCCGGCCATTGCTGCAAGCTTCTCATCACTTATGTCCCTGCGGACACCGCCAACCTTACAACTGCCCTGGATCACCCTTCCTCCGGTGGTCTCTTCTAAAACATCCAGAACGAATTCCCTGAGCCTCCATGAATTCATAAAGAGGTTTTCAAAGCCCATCGCATCAGCGAAAAGACCAAGCCAGAGAAGATGTGAATGGAGCCTTGAATATTCAGACCAGATAGTCCTGAGATAATGCGCCCTGGCCGGTATCTCAAGGTCCATGATCTGTTCAACTCCCTGGCAATAGGTCATCCCATGGATGAAACTGCATATCCCACAGGTACGCTCTGCAACGTATACGTACTCGGTAAATTCTCTTTTTGCGACAAGGGTCTCAAGACCCCGGTGGATGTATCCGATAGAAGGTACGACATCAATGACTGTTTCGTCTTCAAGCACGAGATCCAGGTGTATTGGTTCTGGTAAAACAGGATGCTGGGGTCCGAATGGGACCACTATTTTCTTTGACATGGCCCCTCCCCCTGAAACGTTGGATTACGGAATGGATAGCGGACTTTGGTCCTGATGAAATTCCCATTGAAATCAATGTTCATCCCTTTTACTGCAATTCCAAAGAGGTCATGCATCTCATTCTCATACACAAACGCTCCCCAGTACATCCCGCTGATGCTCGGCACTTCGGTTTCTGCGGGTATAATAAGTCGGAGGTTTTCAAACCGGTAGTCCTTCTCGAAACTATAATTGATCTCAAACTCATCCCCTACTTGGGTCGCATTCATCTGGACCAGCCGGAATCCCCCCTTGCGGAATTGTTCTACCCTGCCGATCAGGTGTGCGACGGCAATCACCGTAGTGGGCTGCTCTTCGATTTTCATTGGATCCCTCCGCTCTGGGTATCCTTTTTGGCAGCAGGACTGTTCATTTTGGTTCGTTTCTCCTCAAGAATACTAAGCGATTTGACAATTCCGTCTATGATAGATTCAGGGCGAGCTGCACAGCCGGGGACGTAGACATCGACAGGTATTATTTTGTCGATCCCTCCCGAGACATTGTAACATTCACGGAATACCCCGCCAGATGCTGCACAGATACCCACCGCGACGACGACTTTGGGATCCGGCATCTGCTCATAGATATTTTTTACGACTTCCCTGTTCTGCTCGTTGATGCTCCCCGTAACCACGAAAATGTCGGCATGCTTGGGATTGCCGGTGTTCACGATACCGAACCGCTCGACGTCATACATCGGGGTGAGGCAGGCAAGGACTTCGATATCGCAGCCATTGCAGCTTGATGCGTCGTAGTGAATGATCCAGGGAGAACGTTTGAGATAGGTCATGCCTGGAGCCCTCCTGACAGGTAGTAAAGGACCGCGAGATTGATGAGCCCCAGCATACCGGCAATAATCCACGCACTTTTCAGGGTAAACTGCCATTTCACCCGGCTGAAGGTGTTGTCAATCAGGATCTCCAAAAAGTACGCGACAACAATGGCAAGCAGGGCGATTGGAAGACTGAATGCGAAGAACAGGAAGATAAACCCAAGCAAAAATACATATTCATACCAGTGGGCTATCTCAATTTTCCCGAGGTTTGGACCGGTGAACTCGGTCGTCACTCCTTTGACAATCTCCTGGTGAGCATGGTGGGAAGTGGAGAGATCAAAGGGAGATTTTCGAAGTTTGATCGTCAGGACCATCAAAAATCCGATGAAGACACCTGGCAAGTAGAGGACAATCGGGATGGAAGAGACTACAATATCACTCACAAAAAAGCTTGCCGTCACCATATACATCCCAACTGCCGAGAGGATAATCATCGGTTCATAGGCTATGATCTGGATCAGTTCACGCTCGGCTCCGATGAAACTGTAGGGGGAACTAGAAGCATAGGCCCCCAGTACCAGGAAAATATGGGACAGCGTGAAGGCAAATATGACAAGGAGCAGATCCCCACCTGCAAAGAACAGCGCTCCCGCAACGAGCATAAAGACAAGGTAACAGAGCGCATACAGATCCTGGCTCCTCGTGACAACGAGGTTCTCCTTCTCAAAAAGTTTCCCAACATCATAAAATGGCTGAAGCAGCGGGGGTCCTACCCGCCCCTGCATGCGTGCGGTGATCTTCCTGTCAATACCTGCCACTAACCCCCCGGCAATGGGCGCGAGCAGGATGTATATCAGGCCATAAACAGGAGACATCATAGTATCATCCCCACAAGGACGATCATTGCCAACAGGATAAGCCCGAACCCAAGTGCAGTTCCAGCCATCAGAAGGCGGCTCTCCCCGAAGAGATCGTTCAGGTAATAGTTGGACAGGGTGACATCCCTCGTCACTCCCATCGATCCGAGAAACTTCATATCACTACTAGCGGGACGGCCACCCATGTAAGGGGGTACTTTTCTGGCTCCGTTCCTGGGAAGCAACATTGAAAATGGCATGATCATCAGGAGGAAGAGCATCATTGCCATGATGATGATATTGTCCTGCGAGAGTCGGGCTGTCTGACCATATACCGAGAGAACGAATGGTTCAATCAGGGATGATGATATCAGGGGGAAGATCAGGCAGATCAGAACAGTGAGCCCGGCCAGAATGTAGAGTACTATCCGTTTTTCACTTTTCAGGGTATCCGCCTCTCTCGTTACATGTGGATCGACAGAGATGATCTTTCCCATCCATTTGGACCAGAAAAATACGGTTATCGATCCACCGAAAGCAAGGATTGCCACGAAGATCAGGCCGAATTGTGCTTCGATGAATGCCTCGATCGCCACCCACTTCGAGATCAGCATGCCAAATGGAGCGAGGAACATCCCCGCAATCCCAACCAGCATCATCACAGCAACTTTCGGCATCCGTACGATAAGCCCGGACATGTCCTCGATATTCCTGCTCCCGATCTGGTGTTCCACAGTTCCAACGCAGAGGAAGAGGAGGGACTTTGCAATGGCATGGAAGATGATGAGGAGAATTGCAGCCCAGACCAGTTTATAGGTCCCGACGCCGGCACATGCGACAATCAAGCCGAGATTTGCAATGGTCGAGTAGGCAAGCACCTTCTTTGCATTACTCTGCGAGATGGCGATTGCTGAACCAAGCAGGAAGGTAAAACCCCCCACAAGTCCGATGATCAGTCCTTCTGTGGTTCCCGAGAGGACGGGAGCAAACCGCACAATGATATAGACTCCGGCTTTGACCATGGTGCTGGAATGAAGGAGGGCAGAGACCGGCGTGGGTGCAACCATTGCCCCGACTAGCCATGATGAGAAAGGCATGAGGGCAGCCTTGGTAATTCCTGCAAAGCTGATGAGGACGGCGGGAACAAGAGCGAGCGCCTGGCCGGAGCTCAGCAGCTGTTCGATGCCGAGAAAGCTCCCTGTTGGATCGGCAATGAGGAGATAGATAATAGCTCCGGCAAATGCGATTCCACCAAGAAGGTTCATTTCAAGGGCAAGGAATGCATTGTTGGTAGATTCCGCTGTCTTAGAGTACCCTATCAGGATGAAGGATGCCAGAGTGGTGATTTCCCAGAAGAAATAGACCCAGAGAAGGTTATTGGAGAAGATGAGCCCGAACATTGCAGCAAGAAACACAAATACCATGAAGAAAAAGACATTCTGCCGATCTGGTATTTCAGGATGGTGAGCATGGTATGTTTCCATGTAGGCAAGAGCGTATACACAGATGAGTGTGCCGATGATGCCAACAATCGCGGCCATAATAAGCGAGAACTGGTCGATAAAAAGATTGGAAACCTGTTGCACGTCCTTTGCAAGCCAGCCCTCAATCCCAATAAACATGAGGGTTTGGATTGTGACAAGGATAACTGCGAGGTATTTTCTCTGTTTTATGCCCAGATATAAAATAAATCCCGCAATGAGTAAGGAGATAACAAACATGATCTCCGCTGCAGTTTCAAGATGCACGGAGAACAGCACCAGTCCTGAGCTGAAATAAGTGATGAGCAGGATGATGGTTGCGAGTCCAATAAGTCCGGCTGCAATTTTTACCACCACATTCCGGACCTGCCCGTTTTTGAATGCAAGCAGGAGAAATGCGACAATGGCCGGAAACAGGATGAGGAAAGCCAGTTCTATCATCGTAAAACCATCTGTTCCATCAAATTTGAAATTCTTACATCATTAATCATTCTAAACTAACAAGTGAGTTATTTTCCTGATTGGACATAAATCCTCAAAAGGTTCAGCCGGGGAACTGCCGACTCTCCTCCTGACGCACTTTTTTTATACTGGAACAGACAATTCAGCCTTATCCGAGAGGGAGAGACTGGACCATGCCCGAAGTATCAAAAACCGAGATAGGACGACGTTTCTTCAAGATGCAGAAAGAGAAACAAGTTGAAAAAGCTATCGAGAAGATCAGGCAGGCACAGGGATCCGAATGGGCTCTTTATTCCAAAAGTGACATTGATGCGCTGAAAGAGGTGCTCGGTGAGGCATGGATATTTATCGAACGGGACTCCTGGGACCAGGTTTCATTCACCCGTCTTACCGGGATCGAATTGCGCGAACTGATTCGTTACGGCAAAGATGTCAGGGATAATATCCTCAGTGGAAAGGCTGCAGCTGAAAAGAGTCTCCCTCTCCTCATGAAACATGAGTGACTCATCATAATAGATCTCCTGCTTATGTGAGATTGATATCCTGCATCATCAATGCATGGCAAATACATAATACGGTTAAGAGAACTGGTAGCTTCTTGGTTACCTGCGTCAGGTAAAAATCGGGGAGAGTCCTTGAGATGAGAGCATACAAGCGACTGACTTTGGTACTACAGACAATGAAGAATGAAAAATCCCGACAGGAACGGGACGATGAGGATCAACTTTTATCCATCTATGACCGGATTGCACGAAAATGGGAGAAGAACAATAATTGATGACGCTTTAAAGAAAAATGATTGAAGTTTTAAAATAAACAGGAACCCTGCCTAGTCTTGCTCCTGGGGAGATACTTCCGATCCTTTTTGTTTCTTTTTCTGGAGCAGCCTTTTTACTTTCTTCAGCCGGTAAAGATCCTCTCTTTCGCGCTCTTCGATGGTTATTTTGATATACTTGGCCTGTTGCTTGAGTTCCGGGATGAGCACCTGTTCGAGAGCATTTACCCTCCTCCTGTTCATCTGAATCTCCTCTCCAATTCTCCGGAGGGCAGTCTCAGTCTCTGCCAGTGCAATGATAAGGTCCAGCTCCGTTTCAAACCTCTCGGCAGTCTCATCGATTCGGCCGGAAATCCCGATCGGGCTGTACCCCCTTTCTGTTATCGTCAGGGTAAAGCGTTTCTTCTCGATGATGGGAACCGGTACTCCCATGATATTTTTCCCCCTGATGTCAAGGGAGATACGACGTTTTGTTGCAAAAGAAGCTGATTTCAGGGTGACGGGATCATCGACCGCTTCTGCGATGAGGAGCGATCGCTGGGCACTATCGGCTACCGCCTCCAGTTTGCCCCTGGAGTCGGACACATTTGTCATGATGCGGAAAAATTCCCTGATCAGGGCATCCATTTTCTCCCGCAGGAGATCTCTTCCCTGTTCAGCCAGCCGTATCTGGGCTCTTTTTTTTATCAGCTCCATCCTGGTGGGATTAACCTGCTCCATTCATCTTACCCCTTGTGGAATCTCGGAAACTCCCTCTTTCCGGTATTTGGGGTGGTATTTTTTAATGAAATCGAGTTTAATCCTCTTCAATTCTTCTTCAGGCAGCATCGATAAAAGGTACCATCCGATGGACAGGGTATCCTCGATCGAACGGTTCTGGTCTCCCTGTGAGATGAACTGTCGCTCAAAAAGATCGGCAAAGGTGAGGTATTTCCGATCGAGATCCGTAAGGGCTTCCTCGCCTACTATGGCAACGAGGCGGCGCAGATCTCTTCCATAGGCATACGAAGCATATACCTGATCGGCAACATTCCTGTGGTCTTCCCGGGTCTTTCCAGGCCCTATCCCCAGGTTCATAAGTCGTGAGAGGCAGGGAAGGACATCAATAGGAGGATCCGCTCCCCTCCGGAACAGGTCCCGGGAGAGCACAATCTGTCCCTCGGTAATGTATCCGGTGAGATCAGGTACAGGATGAGTGATATCATCATCCGGCATGGTAAGGATGGGAATCTGGGTGATCGAACCGGGAACTCCCTTAATCCTTCCGGCTCTCTCATAAATCGAAGCGAGATCTGTATACATATACCCGGGATATCCCCTCCGGCCTGGCACTTCTTCTCTGGCCGTCGAAATCTCTCTGAGTGCCTCGCAATAGTTCGTCATGTCGGTCAGGATGACTAGGACATGGAGGTGATGCGCATATGCGAGATACTCGGCAACCGAAAGGGCACAGCGGGGGGTAGCAACACGTTCGATCGTCGGATCGTCAGCCAGGTTCAGGAAGAATACTACCCGCTCGAGAGCCCCTGTCCTCTCAAAATCATTCATGAAGAAGGAGGCCTCTTTGTAGGTGATACCCATGGCAACAAAAACCACTGCAAATCGTTCACCCTCACCAATAACCTTGCTCTGCCGGGCAATCTGCGCTGCAAGTTTGTTTGCCGGTAGACCTGATCCGGAGAATATGGGAAGTTTCTGACCTCTTACGAGCGTATTCAGCGCATCAATAGCTGATACACCAGTCTGGATAAAGTCTGATGGTTTATCCCGTGCATAGGGATTGATGGGCATCCCGGAGATATCGATCCGGTCTTCGGGAATGATCTCTGGTCTTCTATCCCTTGGTTTTCCCACCCCGTTGAATACTCTCCCAAGCATATCAATTGACACATCGATGGTAGGGGGTTCGCCTGTGAACCGGACTGAGGTGAGCGAGTTGTCGATTCCACTGGTCCCCTCATAGACCTGCACCACTGCAAGCTCCCGGGAGATATCAAGCACCTGGCCGTTTCGAATCTCCCCATCAGGAAGCATCACTCGTGCAGTTTCTCCAAATGAAACCCCAACCGGACGTTCAACAAAGAGAAGCGGTCCGGAGACATAATTCACCGTCCTGAAATCACGGGTCATCAGTGATCGTACTTTCATTGCTCCACCTCCAGAGCACTCAGTTGCGCTTCTATCCTGTCACCCAATGCTCGGATCTCTTCGATTGATCCGAGTTCCCTCATCCTAGCGATCTCAGCCCTGAGCGGGAGCGCTCCTACCTGTTTTAAAGAGACCCCCTTCCCGATAGCATTGGTGATACCACTGTCATAGCGATGAATTGTTTTGAGCATCCAGTATTGTTTATCAAGTGCACAGTAGGAATCGGTATCCGAATAGGCACTCTGCTGCAAAAAGTCTTCACGGATCATCCGAGTTACTTCCAGAATAGCTTTCTCGCTTTCGGGCAATGCATCAGGGCCGACCAGCTGGACTATCTCCTGGAGCTCGACCTCCTTCTGGAGCAGGTACATGATCCTGTCGCGAAGTTCCTTCCAGTCAGGACCTATTTCTCGGATGTACCACTCCTGGAGAGAATCGAGATACAGCGAATAGCTCTTGATCCAGTTCACGGAGGGAAAATGCCGCCGATATGCAAGATTTGTATCAAGAGCCCAGAATGTACCGGTGATACGGAGCGTGTTCTGGGTGATCGGTTCCGAGAAATCACCGCCAGGAGGAGAGACAGCGCCAACAACAGTGACCGAACCGACCCTGTCATCCGAACCCAGGCATACCACTCTCCCAGCCCGTTCATAAAAAGCTGCAAGACGCGTGGCAAGATATGCAGGGTACCCCTCTTCTCCTGGCATCTCTTCCAGTCTCCCTGATACCTCACGGAGCGCTTCACCCCATCGGGAGGTTGAGTCTGCCATCAGAGCAACATCGTACCCCATGTCCCGGTAGTATTCCGCGATGGTGATACCTGTGTAGATGGATGCTTCCCTTGCAGCCACAGGCATGTTGCTTGTGTTGGCAATCAGGATGGTTCTCTGGATCAGGGGGAGACCCGTCCTTGGATCTACCAGCTCGGGGAACTCGGAAAGGACATCGGTCATCTCGTTTCCCCGTTCACCGCATCCGATGTATATGATGATCTGGGCATCCGCCCACTTAGCCAGCGTCTGTTCCGAAACGGTCTTGCCTGTTCCGAACCCCCCGGGGATCATGGCAGTTCCGCCTTTCGTGAGAGGGAAAAGACTGTCGAAGATACGCTGGCCTGTAATCAGGGGCACCGTAGGATCAAGTTTCTTCTTATAAGGTCTCCCTTTCCGAACCGGCCATTTCTGCATCATAGAAATGGTTGTTTCGTCATGAAGAACGCAGATCGGTTCTTCAACGGAGAATGAACCCGAGTCTATCCCTTTCACAGTGCCAGATATGCCTGGTGGGACAAGGATGAGGTGCCGGATGTGATACTCCTTTACTTCCCCCAGTGGCGTACCCGGGCTGACCGCATCCCCGGGTTTCACAAGAGAAGAAAACTCCCATTTTTTGTTCCTGTCAATGCCGGGGACTGCAATTCCTCGTGAGATGAAGTTCCCGCTTCTTTCAAGAAGCAATGGCAGGGGACGCTGGACTCCATCGTAGATGGATGCGATGAGGCCAGGACCGAGATCAACCGAGAGTGGCTGATAGGTATTTATGACGGGTTCACCAATCTCCAATCCATTCGTGTCCTCGTAGACCTGGATAACCGCAAGATCACCGTCGAGCCGGATAATCTCTCCTGCAAGCGCCTCCCTGCCTACCCTGACCACATCATACATCTTTGAGCCCCGCATGGCATCTGCAATCACGACAGGCCCTGAAATCCTCGATATAAATCCTTCTTTCATGCTTACCGCCTCACCACAATATTATAGCCAATCGCACGCTGGAGAAGACGTTCAATATAAGAGAGCCCCGGGGCACCCTTCCGGCGAATTGGGATCGGGATGATGATCGGCCGGTAGGTCTTCTCTATCCTTGCCATGACCTTGTCATCAAGAACCTGCATGAAGTCCTCGTTGATGGCAATAATCCCGGTATCATCCCTGAAAAGGAGTTCTGGAATCGCCTTCTTTGCCTGATCCGGAGTGTTTACCTCAATCACCTCGACTCCGGCAAGCCTGAATCCCGCGGCGGTATCCGGATCAGTGACAACCATGAATTTATACATGGATCAGCTCCTTTTCGAGATCTTCATCTGATACACCGGCATATTTGCACCGTGCAATGATCCGGAGGTTTATCACTTCGCAGAACTTGGCCCACAGGTACCCGATAATTACTGAGAGGCTCAAAGGATCTCCCCTGAACAAACGGACACCGTTGCGTATCTGGTACTCGTCGAGTTCCTTCTCGAATACTGAAATTTTTCCGAGAGTTATCACGGCAGGAGGAAGTTCAGAAAGGAAGTAATAGGGGGTTCCTTCGAGTGCCCGGACGGCCTCTTCGATGGTTCTCATGGAGGCAAGTGATTCGAATTTTTCTCTCCGGATATGCATACCTCCCTCGAGAAAGAGCTTGGCCGCATCCTCCGGTTCGATCCGATCTCTGATAATCCGGAGAATACTTTTTATATTTATGGTATCAATCTCGACCCGGATAAGGTTCCTGATAATCTCTGCTTCTACCGTCTTTCCAGAGGCTTTTTCGAGGGCATTCTGGTAATGAAACTGGTCCAGGGCATATTCGAGCGTGACCAGTTCCCTGTTCGATGAATACTCATCAACTGCTCCCGTGAGGGGCAGTGCATAGGGAACTTCCCAGGTAGCGAGAAGATCTATCACCGCTCTTACATCGGGCTGTTTCATCAACTCAGTGAGAGTTGCTTCATCGAGACTGCCTGCAGGTACCAGGCATTCAAAGATATCTTCGGTCGGCGTCTGGATATTTTTCCCACGGAGGATGGTCTTGATGTTCTGTACATCCCACCGGGAGAGGAATATCCTGAGGTACAGCTCGGCCGCGGTATTTTCTACGAGATCAAGGATCGTCTGGTAAGTGTTTATGAGGTTTTTCCTGAGCGCACAATCGACAACGCATATCCCGGAATAAAGAATACTTGCCTCTTCGATCTCCGGCTTGTATGGTGTCTTCACCAGTTCTGAAATGACCGAAGGGAGGTCCTGCCTGATGAGGAGAGCATCATATGACTTTTTATCGAGAAGCCTGCTGTGCATCCCCTTCACCCTGGCGTTCACATACCCGTAGTCCATATCACTCACCCAAAAAGAATCGAATAAATCTCCTTTTTCAGAACTTCCCTTGCCTGAAGAATCCTTGATTCGATCGTGTTGTCGATCGTGATGCTTCCATCAGGGATACGGATAATATGTCCTCCAATTGAATGCAGGTCGGTAACGAGCTGAAACTTTGATTCCTGTGCCTTGAGGGCCTGGAAACAGAGTTCGGCATCGCGGGGATCAATGTGTACCTCAATATCCTTTGCCTGAATTCCATCCAGTGATTCCCTGAGTATGCGGGTAAAGCTCTCACGGTATCGGGGATCTTCCCTGTAGGATTTCAGTTCCTCTCCGGCTTTCTCAAAAGCCTCGAGGTAGATTCTCTCCTTTTCACGGATCTCTTCAGCTTTCAGTTCCTCCCGCAGCAGGTACAGCGACCGGTTTCTTTCAACAGATACCACATCCGCCGCTTCAGCCTGGAGTTGCCTTTTTACCTCTTCAGACTCTCTCTTTGCATCACGAAAGATATCGTCGGCTGCCATTCTGGCAGCCCCGATGATCTCCTTAATCTTTTCCTGGGCTCCAAGCTCCATAGACTGGAGCAGTTCGTTGTAAGCCATATTGTATCAGCCACCATGGGTGCGGATTCATCGATTCCCAAGAAGTGACTCTTCACAGCACAACAGGGAATCCCTGGAATTTCCAGGTACAGTTACTCCACCATGATAATGATCATCGAAGCAACGACGAAACCAAGGATAACCAGGGTTTCGGGTATTGCCTCCAGCACAATGATTGAGCCTGATGTTTCGGGCCGTTCCGCAATTGTCCCTGCCCCCGCAGATCCGATTCTCGACTGTGCCCATGCGGTTCCTATCGCACCCGCAGCGAAGGCAATCGCAGCTCCAAGAGGTACTTCCCATGTCATTTTCTCTCATCTCCGATAGCTGAAAAGATAAATCTTATATTATATAAAGTTTATAGCTAAACAACAGGGAAATTTGTTTTAAAATATGGTAATTTCTATAATGGACGATTTATAGTCTTAAAAATTATATCTGGCTCTTTTTTTTGCCAAACGGTTGATAGAGCTCGCCGCCTCCTTCATAGAATTTTGAATAGAATTCGACGATGTGAAGACGCATCGAATGAATTGTCGGGCTGAACATTGCCAGGATGACATTGAGCGTGTGAAGAAGGACGGCGATAATCACACCAACGGCAAGAACACCCACCGCTCCGCCAAGTTCATTGGCAACCATCGCAAGGATCACCGATGCCATTCCTATTGCCATGATACGTGCATAGGACAGGATATTCCCCACAGTACCCATCACCTCAATGCCTCCTCGAATTCCACCACCATATAAGAGGAAGGGAAGAGAACCGACCAGCACAATCAGAGCGGGGATAAGGATGAACTCAGGCAGAACTCCAATCATTACAAGGAGGAGGAGGATAATTCCTGTGAGTACTCCAATCATTCCGGCCTTCTCAAAGAGATGTTTCCTGCTCTTAAGGTATACCGCATCAATCACCCCGATTCCAAGGCCTAGAAAGACATGGATTACCCCGATTACGATAGTAAATATGAGGAAGGGGATCATAGCCTCCACCCGGTTCCATGTGATTCCAAGAAATGTTACCGGCTCGATCCAACCCATCATCTCACCGAAATCACCAAAGAATTCCCCATACAGATATCCGAAAAATATCGTCGGAATAGAGCAGATGATCATAATGTTCATCAATTGTTGCATCCACTCAAGCCGGGATAATATTTTTTTCATCACGAGAGCGAAAGCAAGAATGCAGATACCATACCCGATATCTCCAACCATAATACCGAAGAATATCGGGAAAAATATCGCCATGAACGGGACGGGATCGATCTCGCGATACCTGGGCGGGCTGACAAGCCTGTTGAAGAATTCAAACGGCTTCACCCATCTGGGATTATCATAATAGATCGGGGCTTCTTCCATCTCCTCAGCAGGGCACTCCCGCTCGATGAGGACGACCCGCTCACCAAATGTGTTCCCAAGCGCAGATCTGGTCGCTTTTAAAAATTTTTTTGGAACCCATCCCTGGATGACAATGGTATGTTCCGACTGGCCGAATTTATTATAGGATCGTATCTCTTCCTCCCTGTCTTCAAGGAGCTTCTTGAATACGGAGAGTCTCTGGAAAAATTGCGATCCAAGGTGGGAGAGATCTGTGTCGATATCCGCTATCTCAGAATTGATCTCATCAATCTTCTTTGCAATAAGAGTGATCGCATCATTGAGAGGCATGTTCGAGTATTCTTTCGGGATGTTGACCTCGTTGACGTTCTGTGAAAAAAGGAAGGAGTGAACCTGTTCAGAATATTTTTTGTTGAATACGGTAATTGCAGCAGTCGTCCGCTCATCAATATCTGCGGTGATCAATTCAAACTGGTTCCTGGTGATTTCTTTTAGGACTGAACGGATGGGTTCGAGGATATCTTTGAATTCCCGCTGGATGAGGAGCACTGTCACCTCAAATCCTTCAAGAACAGGTATCTGATTTTCAAGGGGTTGGATCTTATCGATGATGGCCGCATATCTCTCGAGTGAAGTTTTGGACAGTTCAAGGTCACTCTTATTGACAGCGAGTTCACGGGTTCTCAACTCCAGATCGGTGATGACCTTAGATATGATCGTCACCAGTTCAGAAGTTGGCTTGAATCGCAATTCTTCGTAAATCCTGTCCTGTTCCAGGGGATTGCCCTGTTCTTTGGGCAATATCAGGTAGATACCGTTGATCCTGATGAGAAGAGCAGAAAGGTCGTCGAGACTGACAGATTCAAGAGGTGAAAAGATAGACTCGGTCTGGCTGAACCGGCCGGATACATCCTGCAGATGCAGGGTACCTTCCTGATACAGAACATCGATAATCGACTGATAATCCTGTTTTGGTCCCACGACGAGGACATTCTTCATGTGCTGCAGCATATCCGATCAAGAAAAAGCCACTCTCTCCGTGATAGTTCTGATCGCTTCGCGTATCCTGCCCCTGCCTTTTACCTGGGTCGCCTCCCTTCTATCGGAGGCCTCATGTCGAATCCTCTCCTTTTCCGCGTCAAGCAGGGCGATCTCCTTCGAGTAGTACTCTTCAGCCTGAACTTTCCCTTCTTGCCGTGCTGTTTGAACGAGTACATCCGCTTCAGCCCGGGTGCGGGTCAGTAACTCATCAGCTTCCCTTTTTGCCTTCGATTCTTTCTCTTTCAGTTCCAATTCCTTTTTTTTGACAAGTTCAAGAAGTGAAGCATCCTGTTCCATGAACACCACCTATGAAAGCCCGTGCCGGTACTTCATCATCGAAGTAACACCAAATTGAGGCAGCTCTTTTTTCATCCCCGTTCCCTTCGCTGCATCGGCTATGCGCTCTTCACAACGGCGGATAGCCATCCTTTTTAAATTCTGAATGATTTCGAGTTGTGGATCTTGCATAAGGGGGCCGGATCTCCTTTTTTTCCGGGCATCGGTGAACTGATTGATTTACGGATATATAAATATATGCTCCCCTTTCCATCCCTCATCCCCTTTATGTGACCTTCTCCCACTCCGACCCTCCCCCCTTATATTCCATGAAACTGCCGTTTTCAACTATCCAAACATTTATGGCAGTCGTGCAGGATATCTCCCAAACGAGATCACCGCTCTATGATCTTCCCGATATTGTGGATGGGGACTCATGTTTGAAAAAGTGTTGTTTGCCACTGATTTTTCTGATTACGCGAAGAAGACTCTGGACTGTATTGCAGGATTTCCTGGTATCGCTGAAGTCATTTTGCTCCATGTCCTTGAAGAAGCAAGGAATCCAAGGGGCGGAGGGGAGATTATTGAAACATTTACCCCGGATGAGAGAAATCTCCTCAGAGAAGAGAGGCACCGTCTCGAATCTCTGAATAAAAGTCTTAAGGTGATAACCCGCGTGAAAACGTCATCGGATATTCCCGGTGCAATCATCGAAACAGCCGAAGAGAACGGCGCGACCCTTATTGTTGTTGGTGCACGCGGAAACAGCATCGTGGGAGGGATTCTCCTTGGCAGTGTATCGGTTGCGATCGTGAGGAGGAGTAAAATCACCGTCCTTGTTATGCGTCATAAGATTATCGAGGACCTTGAGGGCAAGGCTCATGATCTGTCGTGCCCGATGATTCTGTCACGTATTCTCTGTCCAATCGATTTCTCACTCTGTTCAGATCGAGCGATAACCCTTCTCAGAACAACAAAGGGGATTGGACAGATCATCCTCCTTCATGTGGTCTCCCATGGTGAGTCTGAAGCTGAACTGGAGACTGCTGTTGAGGAAGCAAGCAGAAAGCTTGCAGAGATCGGGAGAGACCTCTCCAGGGCGGCTGTGAACGTCCGAACCCTGGTAAAGAGAGGGAACCCGGGATCGGAGATAACAAGGATTGCTGATGAAGAGGACGTCTCAGTCATCTGGATCAGTTCACTCGGGAAAGGGTGGTTCAGGGAACTCCTTCTGGGGAGTACCGCCTATGATGTGGCTATGAATGGTAGACAACCGGTCATCATCGTCCGTACAACGAAATCGAAGAGAGAGACTCAGTCACTATCGGAGAGCACCCAACACCAATATGACGTGGCCTGACTGGCAGATAGCGTTTTTCAAATCTTTATTTTAATAACTTTATTGTGAAAACGGATTCGTTTCCGGCCAAAGAGGCCCGGTTCCAGACTTCTCTGCCTGATTCAAACTCCTGCAAGCCTTCCAAGGACACCAAGGATAAACGCCATCACCAGCAACGCAACCGTCTCGGTCAGACCTAGGATAATCATGAGGTTGCCAAATCCTTTCCCCGTCTCTCCCATCGCGTCACATGCACATGCTCCACACTTGCCCTGGAAATAGGCAGAAAGGCCAATGGCAGCACCACAGAACGCTCCGATTCCCCACAAGTCATTTCCCTGTATCGCAAGATCGACCATGGAATTCATAACGATGAATCCATAAATCGTCTGGGTGAGCGGGGCAGCAGCAAAAGCAACAAGCATAAATGCAGCGGGCTTGTTCTGGATGTAATTCTTTTTCCAGGCGCCAATTGCAGCCATTCCTGCAGTACCTGATCCAGCCGCAGATCCCAGCGCTGATAAACCGAGCACCAGCCCCAATCCCAGATCCATAGTCATGATATCTTTCCTGTCATTCTTTGAGAGGTTCGAATGGAGTTCCACTCCATGTCACATTGGCATGCCCCGAAAATTCAAGCACATTGAGCCTGACACCGTGCACGAGGACTGACATCAGTCCCAGGATGAGGTTTAAGCTATGGCCGGATAAAAGAATTACGGCTGCTCCCACCACTGCAATGATACCACTTCCAAATCCAAACGCGAGATAGTTTGTCGTGTTTGCAACTGCCACCGTTGCCATGCCCACTGCAAAGAGACGAATGTAGGATATTACGTCGGTGATATTATTCATGAAGCTCAACGCGATCGTTCCCAGCCCTTCTCCGATTCCCTTGAGAATATTCGAACGCTTTGGATTGGTGAACAGTACTACAAGGATTATTCCTGAAGTAACCAGCCACAATCCGAAGGAGGGGAAGGGGTCACCCAGGATCAGTGTCCGTGCAAGGAAGAATGCAGTCCATAGGATACAGATATAACCTATATCAGCAATTGCCTTTGCCGAGGGATATTTGAGCACAGCCCTCCAGGAATGGGCAATTGAGAGATGCAAGGCACCCAGGAAGAAACAGAGTGTTGTCACGAATGCCGCATCATTGAGTTGGGGAACGAGAGCGGGAAGTCCCCACTGCCCGAAAAAAGTACCGGTCAGGAGACCCCATACTATGGCACTGGAACCCAGGAGATAGAAGAGCAGGACTGCCGTTCTCATCTCTTCGTCCATCATCATTTTTCTTTTCAACCAGATTGAGAGCAGTACAGTCAAAACAAGGTAGGCAAGTCCATAACCGGCATCACCTATCAGGATCCCGAAAAATATACTGAAAAAAACAAGGAATACCAGGCTGACATCAAGTTCATGATAACCCGGGGTAAGTCCTAAAAGTCCCAGGATCGGGTTTATCATTTCAACCCACCTTGGATTGCGAAGGAGCGTGGGCACATTGTCATGATCGGAAGGTTCGGCTATCAGTATCCCCCATTTGTTGTTTTTGGCTGTATCGGTGAGGCGTTCTGCCGCGTCAAACGGAATGTACCCTGTTACGTACCCAAGCGATCCTTCTGTGCCCATTCCTGCAAGAACTTGCTGGAATTCGAGCTCTTTTTCAAGTTTTGCCTTAATCTCCAGGAGGTTGGTATGATACCCTGCGGCTTCGATTATCCCGGAGGTTATGGTTTCCGCGCTCTCCACATTTTTGGAGAGGTGCAAAGAGAGCGTAGAAATGCCTTCTTCGGGAGGGATTACTTCTTTATACTTGCATGCAAATTCCTGTCTGGAGACAAGAGCCGCATGGGCGATATCGCCAGCGGTAAAAAGGATTTTTACCACAATTTCTCCTGGGAGATGTTCGATCTGCTTGACCGGTATCTGATACAGCTTCAGATAAACGCCTTTTTCAGAGAGGGAGCGCACCTTTTCCATATCAATATCTCCCCACCGCTCCCATTCGTTGATCAGGCCACGGAGATTTCTTGAAGAGATCTCCAGTTGTTCCTGTTTCTGGCCAAGTTCGATGATATGGTTGGCAACCGCCACCCAGTCACCAGGAATTTTACGGCAGGGCTGACTTCTTCTTTCCGGAACCGGTATACCGTTGAGGACAGCAAGCGAGGAATTGATTAGAGCCACTTGTTCCTGAAGGACGAGGATACTCTTCCCTTCAGGGATATTCTGGTGCTCTACTTGCATGACCCCCAGTTTACGCAGCTGAACAACAGTCTCTTCAGCAGCCCCTTGTTGAAATATTATTGTTGCCTTTCGCATCGGGACGATCATGATACCCCCCCCTCAAAATAAGCCTCCTCTATCTTCTTTTTGGCGATTTTGCTGCGCCCTACGGCATTGGTCATCTGGTCACCAAGGTAAATTTTTATGAGACGTATTGCCTCTTTTGCCTCCGGAATTTTTACCTTTTCAAACAAGTTTACCCGCTGTGTGGTGATGCGCAGTTCGTGGCTGAGAAGGGATATCCCTTCTTCAATGACTGATATCTCTTCTTTGAGGGAGACCATCTCCCTTAACTCCTCAAGTCCCGCGTCCAGCCAGAAAGGCATCAGAAACAGATCGTATTCGGCATCTTCAAAGAACACCTGTTCGAATACTGGTATATCAGTTCCGGCAATATTTCTCTTCCCAATTGCTACTTTTTCGGGCTTCAGCCATGTTCTGATCCCGGGCACTTCCGCAAGAAGCCCGGACCATTCTCCTGCATATTGCTCCTTTCTGGTGAAAAGGCTCTCTTTCTCCAGAAGAGCGCGATGCTGGTGCTGGATCTCCAGTTGAATCTGCTGTTTTTTCAGCTGGAGAGTGGGCAGATACCGTTCGTACTGCCGGAGGGCATCCCTCTGCCTCTTCAGTTCACTTTGAGAGAATTTTATTTTCATGCTTTTGGGGCCAGAACCGTTCGATCACAGATTTTTTTATACCAGTCTCTTCAGGAGTAAAACACACATATAGGATCTCCCAGCCCAAATCGAGGGCTTTCTCAAGCGGGATATTCACCTTGAGGGACATCATCTTCTCTTCAAAGAGGGTTCCATATTTCAGGAGTTTCAAATCCCAGGTACTCATCTGAAATCCCATCGCCTGCTTCTCCTGCGTTTCCCGGTAGTTGGCAAAGAGCTGTATCATCGTATCCATTATCAGCCGGTGATCATCCCTCGTTCTGCCATTCACCAGCTGCTTCAGGCGGCTAAGGGACCCAAACGGCTCGATTACCCCGTTCTTGAGATAGAACTGGCCCTCAGTAATATACCCGGTATTGTCGGGAATGGGGTGAGTGACATCATCTCCAGGCATGGTCGTTACTGCGAGGATAGTGATCGAACCAGCGGTCTCAAAATCAACCGCTTTTTCATAACGGGATGCAAGTGAGCTGTAGAGATCACCAGGATACCCGCGGTTTGAGGGGATCTGCTCCATGGTGATCGCAATCTCTTTTAAAGCATCACAAAAATTGCTCATATCTGACAGCAGGACCAGTACTCGTTTCCCTTCGAGAGCAAAGTGCTCTGCCACTGCAAGAGCGATATCGGGAACAAGCAGGCATTCAACGACAGGGTCAGCTGCTGTATGCATGAAGATTATGGAGTGGGCAAGCGCCCCCTGCTCTTCGAGGGTATCTCTGAAGAAGAGATAATCGTCGTATTTTAAACCCATCCCCCCGAGGATGATAATGTCAACCTCTGCCTGGGTTCCTATCCGGGCAAGCAGCTCGTTATAAGGCTCTCCCGCTATCGAGAATATCGGGAGTTTCTGAGACTCCACAAGCGAATTGAATACATCAATCATTGGTATCCCGGTCCGGATCATCCTGCTGGGGATAATCCGTTTTACCGGATTTACCGGAGGTCCCCCGATATCAGAAAGATGTTCGGTGAGGTCCGGTCCGTTGTCAAGGGGTCGCCCGCTCCCGTTAAAGATTCTCCCGAAAAGTTCCTCACCGGTAGCGATTCTCATGGGGTGTCCGAGGAACCGGACCTTGTCTCCCGTTGAGATACCACGGCTACCGGCGAAAACCTGCAGAAAGACCCTTTTTTCGTCAAGACGAATCACCTGGGCAAGGGAGGTTCCGTTGCGGGTGATCACTTCTGCAAGCTCTGTATTTCCAATGTTTTCTGCCTCGACAGTAATCACGTCGCCAATGATCTGATGAATGCTGGTATACAACTTATTCATGCTACCGTTCCCTGATTCGCGTTCCTAACAGTGCCCCTATCTCCCGTTCAGATGCTTTGAATTCATCGGTGTTCCAGGGCACTGAATTCCAGCCTTTGAAGAGCTGCCGCAGTTGCTGGAAAAAATGCAGTGCCGTTTCCTTGTCTTCAAACGAAAATTCCGCTTCAAGAATGCGATAGATGAAATCAAAGAGGTATATCTGCCGGTCCCTTGGTGTTGCTTCATCAACAGGATCGAACGCATTCTGCTGGAGATAGACAAAATCAAAGAACTCTGCCTTGAGGTAGTCGATGTAATCAGGAAGGGACGTCCCTTCTTCACCCACTACCTTCATCATCTGCGCAATATCAGATCCCTTTCGGAGGATCCCGTGCCCCCGCTCCCGTTGGTTTGCTTCAATAAAACTCCTGTATTTGCTCCAGCTGATCAGGGGGTCAATGGCCGGGTATCTGCGTGCATCAGAACGACTCCGCGAGAGCCCATGGAAGGCGCCAACCACCTTCAATGTTGCCTGGGTTACCGGTTCTTCGAAGCTTCCCCCCGCCGGACTGACCGCACCCCCGATAGTGACTGATCCCGTTGCCCCGTCATGCAGGCGCACAACACCAGCCCTCTCATAGAAGGATGCGATCCTCGACTCCAGGTATGCAGGGAAAGCCTCTTCCCCCGGTATCTCTTCCAGCCTTCCGGACATTTCCCGGATAGCCTGAGCCCACCGGGAAGTAGAATCGGCAAGCAGGAGCACCTGGAGCCCCATCTGCCGGTAGTATTCAGCGATTGTAACCGCCGTGTAGACACTTGACTCCCTCGCTGCTACCGGCATTGAACTGGTATTGCAGATGATAACCGTACGGTCACTCAAAGGCCGGCTGGTCCTGGGATCGATGATAGTGGGGAAGGTGCGTATCGTCTCGACAATTTCCCCTGCCCGTTCTCCGCAGGCTGCTATCACTACGACATCCACTTCAGCATGCCTGCTGATCAACTGCTGTAGGACCGTTTTACCGGCCCCGAAAGGCCCGGGGATACAGTAGGTTCCTCCCCTGGCTACGGGAAAAAGTGAATCAATCAGACGCATTTTTGTAACCAGGGGCTCATCCGGCTTTAATCGCTCAGCATATGCCCGGATCGGAATTTTTACAGGCCAGGTCTGGCTTAAGAAGACGGGAGAGACCGTCCCGTCCCGGGCTTTTATCCGGGCGACTGCATCCCGTATGGTGAATGTTCCTGATTGCTCTATTGATACCAGCTCATAATTTCCCGTCAGTCGGAAAGGTACCATGCAGTAGTGTCTGAACAGCTTCTCTTCCACAAAGCCGAGTTTGTCTCCAGCCCTCACCATATCTCCGGCTTTTCTCAGCGGGGTGAAATCCCAGGTCTTTGTTTCAGGGATTGCATTAAGGTAGACCCCACGGTGCAGGAAAAAGCCGCATTGCTCGGCAATTTCGGGGAGGGGATTCTGGAGGCCGTCAAATATCTGGCCGAGCATCCCCGGTCCCAGTTCAATCGAGAGGAGTTCTCCGGTAAACTCCACGGCCTCACCGATTCTTAACCCGATGGTCGCCTCATAGACCTGCATCTCGGCAAGGGTACCACGCACACGGATGATCTCAGACTTAAGCCGCTCCTCCCCATGCCTGATATAGGCAACTTCGTTCTGCATCACGGGGCTGTCAAACTGTACCGTCACCATGTTGCCACTGATCTTCACAATCCGGCCAGTCGACAATGGTTTCATGTACCCTCCCCAAGCCCCAGTGCCTCGTGAAGCAAGGTAATACCCTCAGCTCTTTGAATAGTCTCCCAGCGTTGGAGGATCAATAATTTATAGGCATATGCAACCAACGCATCAAAATCAAAATAATGATTCCCTGCCAGTTCATCAAGCATCTTCCAGCGAATCTCATCGAGGAGCTTTTCTGCTTCCATAGGAGAGCGATTTATGGTTGCTGCCGCAATATACGGGGTAAGTGAAGGACCAGTATATCGGCTGTGACGGGTATATGGGAGTGCATCCCCCTGCCGCCGTTCTGACCGTATTTTTACCAGCTCGTTTCTCAGGGCACTGTCAAACCGGATCCATTTTTCAATGATTACTGGTCTTTTGGCTTTTTCTGTATACTGCACCGGGGGTGGCAAGATTGTGAGGTAGTGATAGTCTTTTGTCGGGATGAACCGGCGGCACAGTTCAAGGAACTGCTCGTAGGAGAACGGCGGCTTCATCCCGAAATGCAGTGTTGGCAGGCTGGCGACCAGGTAGGGATAAAAGTCAGCCATGATGCTTCATTCCCCTGAGGATCTCTGGAGAATATTCTTCAATTTCGGTTTAAGGAACTTCACAATATAATCGGCCAGGGCTTTATCGGAGAAATCGTAACATGATTTGCCACCGTCAAAACTGATGGTAAATCCACCCTGAAGATCACTATCTGGCCGAAGGATGATCCCTCTCTTTGTCTCCTCGCAGAGTTTGTGAAGGTAATTATTTTCCATAAGTTCCAGGTCTTTTTCATTGAGTGCGACAATGATATCACTCCCTTCCCCCTTTTTATAATCCCTGATGAGGTCAGAAAGGAGTAAAGAGAGATCTTCCGGAGAAATGACCTGATGGATATCTGAGACCACAATACGATGGAGCATGGCATTGATCTCCTCTCGCAGGAAGAGCAGAAGATCCCTCCCAGCCTGATCCAAAAGGGCTTTTTCCCTTTCCTCTTCCCCCCTTATTCGTTCACTGGCGGCTGATATCATCTGGTCAGCATCGAATCTTGCCCTGGAGAGAATAGCTTCGGCCCTCTGCCGGGCTTCATCCTCGATTTGTTTGGCCTTTTCTTCAGCAGCCTGGATTCCTTCCTGTTGTATTTTCTCGATCAGGTCCTTGATATCTTCAGCCATGTGAGAAACTCACCTCCGCTCTGAATGATTCTGATCCACTTATGAATCTTCGGAGAGGCACCCTTCTTGGAACGATGCTTTCCCCCACTCATTTCCTCTATTCGAATCCTTTTTCCTAATCACTCTCTCATCAGGTAAAAAGAACCGATCAGGTTGGTGAACTGTCTTCACGATCTCCAAGGTTATCTCCTCTCATATAGGTTCCTCTCCAATGCTTTGAACACCAATGCGGCTACCATTCAATCTCTCCGTTCACGATGGATAATTTTATTATTGTTACTTGCTAACAAGTAGCATAGTTTGGAGCTGGAATACCAGTGAGGTGAAACATAAATGCTCAAGCTGGAGGGAGTGACCAAAAAATTTGGAGGTCTTGTTGCAGTCAACGGCATTGATCTCGATATCCACGAGGGTGAGATCCTCGGGCTTGTCGGACCAAACGGTGCAGGAAAAACAACCCTTCTCAATATAATTTCCGGCATATACCGGCCGGATAAGGGATCTGTTCAGTATCGCGGAGAGGAGATTTCAAGACTCTCGATGGACAAGATCTGCCGCAGGGGGATTGCGAAAACATTCCAGCATACCCTCTCTTTTCCCGGTCTCACTGCGAGGGAGAGTGTGATGATCGGATCCCTTTTCGGTAATGGGCACAAGGCCACTATGAGTGGAGCTGCAAAAGAGGCAGAAGAATTACTCGGCCGGATTGGTTTTCCCCTTGAAAGGATTGACATGCCCCTCTCAAGCCTGAACGTGATCGAACTTCGGAGAACCCAGCTTGCCCGGGCACTTGCTTCGCGGCCCAAATTGATACTTCTTGATGAAATGATGACCGGACTCAATCCAAACGAAAGTACGGAAGCAGTTTCTCTCATAAAATCCATCCGTGACGATGGGATAACGATCGTCATGATTGAACACGTTATGCGGGTCATCCTGGGCGTTTCAGACAGGATGGTCGTCCTCGAAAGGGGAGAGAAAATCGCAGAGGGGAGCCCGGATGAAGTGGTGAGAAACCAGCGGGTTATCGACTCGTATCTTGGTGAACGATACATATGAACCGGGCAGAATCCCCGCTGCTCGAGATCAGGCAGCTCTCGGTCTTTTACTCTGGTCTTCAGGTATTGTGGGAGGTATCTCTTTTTATAAATAGGGGGGAGATAGTGACGCTCCTTGGAGCCAATGGCGCAGGGAAAACTACCCTGGTCCAGAGTGTCTTCGGATTGACAAAGGATCGGAAAGGGCAGATTTTCTTTGAGGGCACTGAAATTACCGGACTTCCTGCATTTGAGATGATAAAACGTGGCCTTGCTTTAGTACCTGAAAAACGTGAACTCTTCCCGAAGATGACTGTGGAAGAGAATCTCGAGCTTGGGGGATTTTCAAAGAGAGAGGGGATCGTCGCTCCGGAAGAGATTTTTAAGTTCTTCCCCATTCTCAAGGAACGGAAGAAACAGCTGGCAGGAACCCTTTCAGGAGGGGAACAGCAGATGCTGGCAATCGCCCGCGCCCTCATTCCCAAACCGGCTATGCTTGTGCTTGACGAACCGTCTCTCGGCCTTTCTCCCCTTATTGTATCTTCGGTCCTCGATGCAATCAAGAAGCTGAACCAGGAAGGTCTGTCTATTCTGCTTGTCGAGCAGAACGTTCAGCATGCGCTGGAAATGTCCCATCGGGGATATATTCTTGAGACAGGGAGAATTGTGAAGGGGGGGTCATCCTCTGACCTTCTCCATGATGACCAGGTTCAGGCAGCATACCTTGGAACGTAACAGGAGATGTCCCTCCCTCCACTCCGCCCCCCTTTGCCGAATTGATGGAAGACGATCATAGCCTCATCATATCATTCTGTTTCCTGCATACGATGGCCCGGAATCAGAAATGAACGAAAGACCCCCTTTCTGTGGTTCTGTTGGTTTTAAAAAAAAAGAGTAATTAAGACTATTGGACCTTTTTTTGCCTTTTTCCAAGGTATCCTTTGATCTTATCAGGCAGAGAGATGAGCCCTTTCGGCAGGAAGATGATGATCAGGACCAGAAGAAGCCCGATGATGACGAACCGAAGGTAGGTGAGTCCAAATGACTGGAGACCGTCCCAGATGAAGGTGATGAATATGGTTCCGACAATAGGGCCGGCAAGGGTCCCCAGCCCGCCGGATATCGAATAGATGATCGGCCAAAACGAGATATCCACGCCAAAAATTTCCGGTGTGATATATCCCAGATTATGGATTTCAAGTGCTCCGGCCACCCCCGAGAAGTATGCACTTACCAGGAACGCAAATAAACGGTACTTGACCGGATCGATCCCTGCAGCCCGGGCTTCTATTTCGTTTTCCCTGATAGCGGCAAACGCAAGACCTATCTTTGACTTCAGAATGAAATAGAAGAGGAGGATAACAAAGACCGCGATAAGCACGATGGAGTAGTATTCGATAAGCTGATAATTGGGAATGCTCGATGGGACAAGTCTTGGGGCAGCGATCCCATCCCAGCCTCCACTGATATCGGCGAATTGACTTACCATAAGGGTCTGGATAATGATGGCAAATCCAAACGTCACCATGGCGAGGAACCATTCTTTCAGCCTTACACAGATGATTCCGATGAAGAGTCCGACCAGGGCTGCCATGCCTCCGCCGATAAAGATAGTAATATAGGGCGAGAGTCCGCTCGCCGAAGCAACTATTGCAGAGGCATACCCCCCAAGTCCAAAGAAGGCGGCATGACCCAGGGATCCCTGCCCGGTATAGGTAAGGAAATTCCAGGAGGACGCATAGATGATGAAGATGACCATCAGAACGAGAACGGTAAGGAGGTAGAGGTTCATCCCGAAGATGAGCGGCAGGGTGACAGCAAGTAAAAGGAGCAGGATGACGCCGAGCAGCCTTGCCCTTTTCGACCCGATGCCAAGGGTCTTGTTCATATCAATCATTCTGCCGACTCCCCGAAGATTCCTGTAGGCCTCACGATGAGAACAAGAATTAGGATTATGAATGAGATTGCATCTTTCCATGCACCGCCAAGGGTGAGAATTGCGAAGTTCTCTGCGATTCCATAGATGAGGCCTCCGATTATGGCACCAGGGATACTCCCCAGACCGCCAATAATCACGATAGCGAAAGCTTTGACCGCCGGGATTGATCCCATATATGGATTGAATACCTGGCCGCTCACTACCCAGAGGGTTCCTGCGGCACCGGCAAGGCCGGCACCGATCCCAAAGGCGAGCATGTCCATCCTCTCGACATTGATCCCCATCAGCATTGCACCCTTCCTGTTCTGGCTGGTAGCCCTCATCGCCTTCCCCAGCCGGGTCCTTTGCATGAAGAGGAAGAGGATGATCAGGATTGAGATGGTGGTGATAACGATGATGAGGTAATCGAGAGGCAGATTCACCCCAAATATCTTCAGAGTTATGTGTTCAAAGGGGCTATGGATGGTCCGCCACTCATCAGACCATATCATCGCCGCTGCATTCTGGATGATGTAAATAAGACCGATGGAGATAAAGATCTCGTTCAGTTTTCCTGTACCGAGGATAGGGCGGAAACAGGTGCGTTCGATGATGACTCCGATAAGAATCAGGATGGGAAGGGAGGCCGCCAGTAGCACGTAGGGGTTGAATCCGGAGACGGCATAAAAGGTAAACGTGATATATGCACCAAGCATGAGCAGTTCTCCATGGGCAAAGTTGACAATCTTCATGACACCGAAGATGAGGTTCAGCCCGGTGGCCAGGAGAATGTAAATGCACCCGGCATATAATCCCCAGATCATGACCTGGATGATCAAATCGCTGCTTACCACCATAGATCCTACCTTGTCATGCGTACTCTAAAAAGAGAGAGGGTTTAGTCCTGGCCCGGTTCGTACCATTCAGGAAGGACAAAACTGGTCTCTTTCAGACCCTCGGGCCAGACTATCTTTGGACGCGTCTCTTTTGCACTCTCATCCCAGTAGAGCTGCTCCATCGTGAGCTCAAACTTGCTTTCCCGGCAATCAGGTGAGAAGCTGATCGTCTGGTCCTGCATGTTCTCAACCATCTGTGGCATCCGGATAGTGGCGAGAGCATCCCTGACCGCTGTTTTGTTGAGGGTCCCTGCATCCTCGACCGCTTTGGCGGCAATATAGACCCCTTCGTAGGTAGCAACACCCATCATTCCTGGGAATCCACCATATTTTTTGTCGAAATCGGTAACAAACTTGTTGTAGGCAGCTTCAGTAGGACCTTTTGGAACCGTGTAGGGGGAGAACCGGCTTTGCACGATCGAATAGTCGCCGTAGGTTCCTACCCCCTTGTAAAAGTCCGGATCATCATTCGGTTCAACTGCAGTAAAGATCTTGTTCAGACCGATATCCCTCATTGCCTGGGTTTCGATCGGGATCTGTTCGTTCAGAAATGCTGTTACGTAGATTACGTCCGGATCTGTATTCTTGATGCTGGTGAGAACGGTCCGGTAATCACTCTCGCCCATCTTGAATGCTTCTTCAGCAACAATTTCGATATTCAGACTACTATTGGTGATGGTATTCTTTATCGCGGTCTGGTGCCCCTTCCCGTAAGGGCTGTCCTGATAGAGGATAGCAAGCCTCAATGGTCTGTCAGCCGAAAAATTGTACTGACTATTGATTGCAGGCCTGACAGTATCGTCCAGGAAGAGGATGATCTGGCTTCCTGAATCATCGCAAGTCGGAGCATGGTGGAACATGTAGGTGGTATCAACATCAGTTCTCCGGGTGATAATTGGAGTTGATGCCCCGGTAATAATGTAAGGTACCTTATGTTCAGCCACGATCTGCTGATGTGCGGAGACCACGGCACTTGAAAATCCTCCGACCAGTATATCCACATTGTCCTGTGTAATCATACGGGACACTGCCTTCTGTCCCCCTTCGCGGGTGGATTCATCGTCTCCCTGGACAAGGCGGATCGGTACCTTCTTGCCGAGGTCCGCGACATAAACGCCACCATCGGCATTGATTTCGTCGGCTGCCAGCTCTGCAGACTGCCAGATATCCTTTCCAGTCGTGCTCGCAGAACCTGTCATCGATGCCACCACACCTATCTTCAGCTCTTCCCCTGGGGGTTTTTCTTCAGTGCAACCAGCGATCAGCACAAGGCTGATAAACACAATGAATAGTATTCCAAGAGTCCTTTTCATGGTTCTCCCGCTCTCATTTCCTTGCTATGTTATAGCATGACAATATGAGAGGAATAAAAATAAAGATTGCTATTCGTAATCGACGGTCCGATCAATACTTCGGTATGATATCGGATCTTTCAAGGGAGAATTTGCTTTTCCCTCCAGTGCCATGACAGTCGGCAAAACAACGATTTCAGCCCGGCTTCTTGAATGTTTTGTCATTACTCTCTCAGTTGGTTTGGAAGAGTGGTCCCCTTCAGGCAGATCAAATCGGGGCAATTATTTAGAATAAGTCCTCAACGTACTGCTTCATGTTTGGATTGCCGGATATAACCATTCTTGTAGTCGGGGGAGCAGTGCTTTTAATTTTCATTCTGCTCCTTCTCTGGGCTCTCTCTTGGAAGGAGGTCCGGGCATGATGGCGGAACCACTTGAGATAGTACTTGTCACTGCGTACTTCGTGGCCATGATCGCTATCGGTGTCTGGGCTTCAAAGAAAATTCAGAGTATGTCCGACTATGTCATCGCGGGGAGAACGCTCGGTTTCTGGGTTTTTACCTTCCTGATGATCGGTTCAGTCGCGTCAGGGATGTCGCTTCTCGGTGTTTCAGGACTCGGGTATAAATATGCATGGCCAACAATATGGGAGCAGCTTGCCGTCCCTCTCTCTATAGGATTCTGTATCATCTTCTTTGGAGTCAAGTTGTACGCCATATCGAAGAACAGCAATTTTCTGACGGTCCAGGATTACTTTGCCATGCGGTACGAGAGTGAAACTGGTTTACGTGGTCTCTCGGCGATCGCAGGGATCGCAGTATCCCTGATCTACCTCGCCGGACAGTATACTGCAATAAGCATCGTATTGATGTGGCTTTTTGGAATCCCGCACTGGATCGCCCTTTTGCTTGGTGCAGCAATCGTGACAGCATACACCGTGATAGGAGGATTGTATGCCGTTGCCTGGACAACGCTGGTACAGGGATTGATCCTGATCGTTGGAGTGATTATCATGGCACCCTTCGTCATCAATGCTGCAGGAGGTTTCTCTGCAGTGAACGAGTATCTCGGTTCTCTCGATCCTGCCTCGGTTCTACCCTGGTCAAGCGGGCAAGGGGCGGTGTTCACACCTGAATACATTGTATCATTCTTTGTGCTCCTCACCATCGGCCTCGCATGTGCACCACATGTGATCAACAATGTCCTGGCGGCAAAGGATGCCAACTATTTCAAATGGACACCCCTGGTTGCTTTTATCATCTATGGGGTTGTCATGTTCCTTCTGAAATTTTCAGGTTTTGCAGGAGTTGTCCTCGTAAAGGAAGGGATAGTAACGCTGCCGGCAGTGAAAAATGCCTCTGATTTCATTTTTGTGTACGGAGTTCAGCACGCATTCTCGTCCTTGGTACTCTGGGGGGTTTTTGCAGTCATAGTCCTTGCAGCGGTCATGTCCACCACAGACCGGCTTATGCTTACTATTGGTACCTATTTCTCCTGGGATATCTATAAGAAGATACTCCGGCCGACTGCATCCGATGATACGGTATTGAAAGTAAGCAGGATCTCGGTATTTTCGGCAGCAATTGTGACACTCCTCATGGCCCTCAATCCCCCTGATATGCTGGTATGGCTCATATGGGCCGGTATCGGTATCATGTTTGCTACCTTTGCAGTCCCGCTTCTAGCAGGGCTGTACTGGCGACGAGCTACCAGGCAGGGAGCTATCGCAGCAATGGCACTCGGACTTGGATCCGCCCTTGTTTTTGGAGGCATCAGCTATTTTAAAATAGCCTCACTTCCGGTCCATTTCTCCCTGTATGGCTTTTTCATCGCTCTGGGGTCTATGATTGTCGTGAGTCTGCTCACAAGGCCTCACAGCGAGGAGGTATTAAACAAGACCATGACAGGATGGTACATCCGTAAAGTGGAATGATTCTTCCCGCATTGAAATATCCTTTTTTACCTTCAATTCTCCATTAAATCCGGCTAAATGAAAATATTCACGATTATTTGACATGAGCGAAGCCGATCCAGGATGGAAGTCCTGTTGAAGTATAGTATCGACCGCGTATCCTGCGCGTCTTTTATTGAATTATTTTTTTGATGGATATAAAAACAAAGAATAACAAAAAGTATTTATTACATTAGTGTATACTAGGGTATGCCTCAGAGGGGAATTCTGGGGATACGTGCAAAGATTTGGCCAGCCGGAAGATCCAAACGGCTCGAAGATCTTCCAGCGACAAAGAGGTCAAGTCTCTGGGCCGAACAAATGTTCAGGGAGATCCGATGCAGCACGGAACGGATCCATCCATCATAACGGCATGACGATGGATAGGTGATAAAGACGTTCCCGTTCACTGGGCCGCACAGAGGTCTGGAGAACATGATGCTCTGTTACTGTGAATAATCCGGTCAGAACAGCGGAAGACCGGAATATGAGAGAGAAATAGTACCAGAGGGCTGACCATGTGATCCGCACATAACCTCCTGGGGCACACCCATTTTCTCGAATGTTGGTTCATACAGACTCAGATGAATTCTTTGTATGAGGAATGTTTTGTAGGAGACTTGTGCAATAGCGGAGCTATTGAACAGTAACACAGTTATGCTCTTAACGCAAGGCAGTAGTCTTCGACTTGATCTGAATGAATGCAAGAGATGAATCTCATGTTTTCATGATTCACAGAAAAGAAATCCCACCCCATTTCTCTTGAAATTTTCAGGTGGCATCCTCAGGAGGTCTCAGCCCTGCCTGAATCCAGGCAGGACGTCAACCATTGGACTGAACGTTCATTCGGTGACTTAGTTGGACACTAATACACCTGATATAAAATTGAAAGGATTGCTTATTAAATCTTTTGTATTCTTCCGGATAAAAAATGCTACGGAAAAAATGATACGGAATTTTTAACGGATCATATCCCGTCCCCTGAGGCTCTGGTGGTGACACCGGGGTCCTCCCACGGGAGTTTGAAATTTATTCCGGTCTTTTCCTTCTATTGGTGGCGGATAAATCCTTGGGATAAGAGATCATCAAGCCACCGGTCGAGATATGAAGCAAGTTCGTTTTTCATCTGCAAATTGACCATTCCGGGTTTGGGATACACTATTTTCCGGACTGATCGGTCCTGATATGACGTTGGTTCAGCCACCTTCTTTTTATGGTCAATCCGGATTTCAACATCCGGGTCAGAGATCACTGAACCCTCCTCAACCCGGTTCTGAGACAGGGCGTAGCAGTCATCAGCGATCCTGTCTATGCACAGTGGTGTAAAAGGCGGCTTTTCGATAACAGCGTATTGCCGGACATCAAAGACGCCCATCCTGTTCAGTTTCAGGTAAATTTTTTTATAGATATCTTCCACTTGCATACCTTCTTTATACGCAATTCAGAGAGCGAGCCTATAAATATTACCCCTTACGGCCTGATACTGCCCTGGTAAGTCCTGATAGCATGAAAGAGCAGGCTGGCCATGCAGGCATTTACCAGGGCTGTTACCGTGATCACTATCGTCATCCTGAAAAGAAAGACCATGGGATCGGAGAATGCAGCAAGAATCCGGACGCTGTTCATTGACAGAGCCAGAGCCGTATATGCACCCCCACTCGCAACTGTGGCAGCAAATGCGGCAACGAAGGATGCCACTCTCTTGTGATACTGAAGGGAAAGGAAGGTTATCAGGCAAACCGCAGCACCCAATGGCTCGGATAACAAAAAAGCAGGATTAACCAGAGACTGGCTAATGAGCGCGGTAATGATACCGCTGAGAAGTCCTATCCCTACCGCCCCCCCAAATGAACGCAAAAAGACCATTATGATCACACTATAGAATGCAACCATCACATTCGGAGTCACCAGCTCTCCGGCCATGACGAGCACAAATCGAAGGATAGTGCCTGCACTGAGCAGAACTGCAATCAGGAACATATCCCGTGAATTCATCATGGATCAGGAATGCCCTGTAACTTCCCAGGATAAGTACCTTGTTGTCGAACCAAGACCTTCCGTAGAATAATGTGGCATTCAAGAAGCGAGATGCCCGGCGAGAATTCGGATACCGATTCCCACAAGTACGATCCCCCCGGCAATCTCTACTGGACGACCATAATGTGCGGCCAGCCGGGACCCTAACAATACGCCAAGGAATGAGAATATGAAACTGGTAATGCCGATAATGAGAGCCGGGAGAACAGTACCGGTCGAGAGAAGGGCGAGGGATAACCCAACACCGAGCGAATCGATGCTTGTCGCGATAGCAAGGATGATCAGGGTTGTCAGGTTCAGATAATTCCGGTCAGGGGTTTCTTCACCAATGAAGCCTTCATACATCATTTTTACCCCGATAACAGCAAGGATGCAGAACGCTATCCAGTGATCGATGAAACCGATTATCGATGCGATCCAGCTTCCTGCCGCCCATCCGGCGAGTGCCATTCCCATCTGGAACCCCCCGAAGAACAATCCCATCACTGCAGCGGATAATATCCTTCTTTCCTTTATCACGGTCCCAGCACCCAGTGAAACGGCAAAACAGTCAAAAGCAAGAGCTATTGCAATAATTGCGACCGTGAGGATTTCCATTGGGATTACGTGTGACATATCACCAGATAAGCCTGTGCAAGTATTGATTCGAAAATTCCACGGCAGTATAGCGTGATATGACTTAAACGTAAGAATAAAAAAGTTTTTTATCGTCTGAAGAGAATACTTGCCATGCTATAACTTGGCAGGGTGAAGTTCTATTCCTGTTTCTGAGTATGATGCGGTATATCGGCATTCGATCGATGATCCGGAGACATTCTGGGGCCATGCTGCCGAAGGGATCTCTTGGGAAAAGAAGTGGAATAAAGTTCTATCAAACTCAAGCGGCCCTCATTACCGCTGGTTTGAAGGTGCGATCCTCAACACCTGTTACAATTGCCTTGATCTCCATGTGGAGCGGGGAAGAGGGGGTCAGACAGCCCTTATTTATGACAGCCCTGTCACCTCTGTGATCAGAAAATTCAGCTACCGTACCTTAAGGGATCTGGTGGCACAGTGTGCCGGAGGACTGATCAGGGAAGGGGTAAAGCAGGGGGATCGGGTAGTTATCTACATGCCCATGATCCCGGAAACAGTCATCGCGATGCTGGCTTGTGCACGGATAGGTGCAATTCATTCAGTGGTATTTGGCGGTTTTGCTGCCCGGGAGCTGGCTGCACGAATCAGAGATGCACAACCCAGAATGATCATTTCAGCATCCTGCGGCATTGAGATCACACGGGTGATTCCGTATAAACCTCTTCTTGATGAAGCAATACAGCTGGCAGAAACAGGCCCTTTGCGATGTGTCATTTACCAGCGCCATCAGCTCCTTGCATCCCTTGTTGAAGGGAGGGACATTTCATGGGATCAACTGATGGACAATGATCAGCCTGCAACATGTGTTCCTTGTAAAGCGACAGATCCCCTCTACATCCTCTACACTTCAGGGACCACAGGTGTCCCAAAGGGGGTGGTACGGGATAACGGCGGGCATCTCGTTGCACTCAACTGGAGTATGTCAAATATATATGGTATGAAACCTGGAGAGATCTTCTGGGCGGCGTCAGATGTAGGGTGGGTAGTAGGACATTCGTATATTGTCTATGCACCCCTTGCATATGGCTGTACAACCATCCTCTACGAAGGAAAATCGGTGGGAACCCCTGACCCCGGGGCATTCTGGAGGGTGATTGCAGAGCATGGAGTACACGTTCTCTTCACCGCCCCGACGGCTTTTCGTGCAATCAAGAGGGAGGACCCGGATGGTATGCACATTAAAAAATACGATCTGTCAAAGTTCCGGATGCTCTTTCTTGCCGGAGAGCGATGCGATCCCGATACGCTCTTATGGGCAAAAAAGAGGCTGAATGTGCCAGTGGTTGATCATTGGTGGCAGACAGAAACAGGTTGGGCGATAGGGGCTAATACGGCAGGTCTGGGTCTGCTGCCGATAAAGCCGGGTTCATGTACCAAACCAGTACCGGGATATGACGTACAGGTACTCGATGAACATGGTGAGGAACTTCCCCCTTCCCAAATCGGAAACATCGTGATACGGCTCCCTCTTCCGCCCGGCTGCCTTACCACGCTCTGGAACAATGAGCGTGACTTCTCTACCACTTATTTGGCTGAATACCCCGGTTATTATCTTACCGGGGATGCAGGTTTCATCGATAACGATGGTTATCTCTGGATTATGGGCCGTATTGACGATATCATCAATACTGCAGGGCATCGGCTCTCAACAGGGGCAATGGAAGAGGTGCTTGCATCCCATCAGGATGTAGCCGAATGTGCAGTGACAGGAGTTGCCGATGAAGTGAAGGGGGAGATCCCAATCGGATTTGTGGTTCTCAAAACAGGCGTGATTCGTGATCCCTCCGGTATCGAACAGGAACTGATCCGCCTCGTACGGGAACGAATCGGGCCCATAGCATCGTTCAAGATAGCCATCGTGGTCCGAAGGCTCCCAAAAACACGATCAGGAAAGATTCTTCGGGGGACCATGAAAAAAATTGCCGACGGAACCGAATACCGGATACCGGCAACCATTGATGATCCTACCATTCTCGATGAGATAAAAGAGAGCCTTTCCAGCATAGGATACCCCAAAAAAACCAGATACTCAAAGAACTAAGAACAACAATTTTTTAGAATCCTCGGATCCCGGTAAAAAGGGATTATTTTTCCGAAACGTTCAATTGAGGCTGTAAATAGTGTAGGTTAGAAGTGTGGCAAATGAAACCCATAAAATATAGGGAACGAGAAGCCAGGCAGCAGCTTTCCGGACAGGATAGAAAAGAATCATTGTAGCCACAATCGAGATCCAGAGAAGGATAATGACGAGGAGACCGAAAAAGGTCGACTCCAGGCCGAAGAAGGCATATGACCAGAGGATGTTTAGGATCAGCTGGATGGTGAAAACAAGAAGAGGAATACGAACATCACGCCCTTTGATTCCTTCCATGATTACAAGATACAGGGAGATCCCCATAAGAATATATAACAGGGTCCAGACTGGTGCAAAAATCCATGCTGGCGGATTGAATGCTGGTTTTATGAGTGTCGAATACCATGAGCCGGGCCCGGTAGTGGTGAAAAGTGATCCTAGCAAACCAGCACAGTTACAGAGCAGGACCGATCCGATTAAGATACCTCCTGCCTTTGTTTTGGATACACTCTCTTGCATAGGATATCCTCCTATGTGATGCCATATAATAGTAACTTAAAAAATTTCCTTTTTCAAAGCCAGGAGGAAGAATGATTAAAATCCGTGTCCGGTCCTGTTGGAAATCCGAAAAGGGCCCCCAGGAGGGGACTCCGTATTTCATCCAAGGGCATACTGAAATGAACGTGACCGGCAAAACAACGGGAGGCAGCCAGGATGTCCTGAAAGGGGAGATATCCTCTTCCCCTGTACTTTGGCATATGTTAAATGTATCATGGGCCTAACAGCTGTGCGGAAACCAATGGCACATGGGAACGTAAGGATTGGGCTTGTCCAGACCATGGTATCTGGAGATGTTGAAGAGAACCTGTCACGAACCCTCGCATTTTGCCGAAAAGCCGCTGATGAGGGAGCCCGGATCATATGTCTCCAGGAACTCTTCAGGACACCCTATTTCCCGCAGGAAGAATATTGCGATGCTACCCTCTATGCAGAACCAGTCCCGGGAGAGACCACCACCAGATTTGCAGAGTTTGCCAGGTACTTCAAGGTCACTGTCATTGTCCCCCTTTTCGAAAAAGGCGATGGGGGAAGGTATTACAACTCAGCCGTGGTGATCGATGAGAATGGGACGATCATGCCTCCTTATCGGAAAGTGCATATCCCCCATGATCCCCTCTTTTATGAACAAAATTACTTTTCAGGAGGAGATTCGTTCAGGATCTACTCCTGCGGACCAGTTAAGTGTGCAGTCCTGATCTGCTATGACCAGTGGTTCCCGGAAGCAGCACGGGCGGTAACCCTCATGGGTGCCGATGTTATCTTTTACCCGACCGCAATCGGATGGATAAAGGGGCTTTCGGATCCTGCAGAAGGGGACTGGCGGGTTGCCTGGGAGACGGTCCAGCGGGGGCATGCTATCTCCAACGGGGTATATATCGCTGCCGTGAACCGGTGGGGAACTGAGGGAGATCTTACCTTCTGGGGAAGTTCATTTGTCTCAGATTCGTTCGGAAATGTCCTTGTCCGGGCAGGCAGCAACCGTGACGAAGTGGTCATAGCAGACATATCTCTTGACCTGAATGAGATGGTTCGGTCCGGGTGGGGTTTTCTCCGGAACCGGAGACCTGAAATGTACGGGATTCTTACCCGGGGGACGTGAGAGGGTGCCGGGACCAGAAGGGCTGGTGGGTGCGACCCCTCGTTCTCTGGGATTCCGGATGCCGGCCGAATGGGAACGCCAGGAGGGGGTGTGGTTCTCCTGGCCAAAGGATCAGGACACCTTCCCGGATCTCATCGCGGTTGAACAGGCATATCTCCAGATTATTAGGGTGATCTCCCGCTATGAAGATATCCACCTGCTCGTCAGTAATGAAGAGGTCGGCCAATATCTGTCCGATATTTTCCAGGAAGAACGAATAAGAACTGAACACCTGATTATGCACCGGATAGAGTATGCGGATGTCTGGTTCAGGGATTATGGCCCGAGTTTTATTACACGGGAAAAAGATGCGTCTCTTGCAATGGTGGACTGGACTTTTAATGCATGGGGGAATAAGTATCCTGGCCTGCTCCGGGATGACACCATCCCCTCTGAAATGAACAAGGAACTCACTATTCCGCGATTTGTCCCAGGTATCGTTCTGGAAGGGGGTTCAATCGATGTGAACGGATGCGGCACAGTACTTACGACCGAACAGTGTCTTCTCAACCGCAATCGCAACCCCGGTCTTGATCAGAGCTGGATCTCATGGTACCTCAGGGAATACCTGGGTTGCTGCCATGTCATCTGGCTTAAAAATGGGATTGTGGGAGATGATACAGATGGACACGTCGATGATATTGCCCGTTTTGTCAACAATAATACCGTCCTGTGTGCACTTGCAGAACATCCATGTGATGAGAATTATTCCTCGCTCATGGAAAATTACCAGATACTCAAAAGAGCCGCGAATCAGGACGGAACACCACTCACGGTGATTCCCCTCCCCATGCCCGGTGAGGTCTGGGATGATAACAGGCTGCCTGCAAGTTATGCCAACTTTCTTATCACGAATCAGGTCGTTCTCTTTCCATCATTCGGGGATCCGAATGATGAGATTGCTGAAAAAGTCCTCAAGGGAGCATTCCCTGAAAGGGAGGTAATAGGAATTGATTCAAGGGAACTTGTACGCGGCCTCGGAACAATCCACTGTATCAGCCAGCAGCAGCCCGAATCCCCCAAGAGAGAATTAGTAATGTGATAAAGGCGGACCCTCGCCCTGAAACTCGCTGGCACCACCCCAGATGGAAATATTCAGGTTCCAGAAGGGGTGTTCATAGAAGAGAAAGTCCGACAGGTGCATACCACGGGAAAATTGAACATCAAGCCACGATACCACCAATGGATATTACCTGTGTATCCTTTCAATCACCATGACCTTTTTGGGATACTGGCATTGAAATGGGAGGGCGATCCAAGGTACAACACCGAATTGCTGGATTGAGAAGAATGGAGGTCACAGAACCAGGAAGGATATCATTTGGAGATCCCTTGTCGATCGATGTTGACCTGGAAGGTATCCGGAGGGTCGATATGCACTGTCATACTGATCACTCCGATGCCCCAGTCAAAGTATCTGATGCCCTCCGCGAAGCAGAAAGAAAGAACATAGGGATAGCCATCACCGATCACAACCAGGTGAGTGGCAGCATTCTGGCGATAAAGAGTGCACCATCCACGCTCGTCATTCCCGGAATTGAAGTGAGTGCCCTTGACGGCCCGCATATCCTCATTTATTTTTACCAGCCCGGGGATTTGCAGGCGTTCTACACGACTGCAATAGAGAGAAAAAGACAGAGGAGCCCGTACCTGGCTATCAGGTCATCCACTCAGGAAATCCTGGACCAGGCATCAGGATATGCCTGCATCTGTAGTGCTGCACATCCTTATGGATATTTGTTGTTCAACAAGGGAATCGGTCGATGTGTTGAAAGGATGTACCTGAAGGAGGCGTTGATATCCCGCTTTGGGGCACTTGAGGTAATAAGCGGCGGGATGCAAAGGTTCGAGAACATCCGGGCTGTGGAGCTGGCTGATAAGTATGACCTTGGAATTACGGGAGGATCCGATGCACATCTCCTGAGAGACTACGGGGGTGTGCTCACGTATGCTTACTCTGAAGATGTGGAAGAGTTCCTTGATGCCGTGAGAAAACAACAAAATTTTGTCATCGGGAAGGAGAGAAACCTGATGGAGAAGAGCCTGATGGGTGCCCTGATTGCCCCACGATACCTCCCTTTTCTCATCCCTTCGATTGCCATTCATTATGAGCAGAATGTCCCACGGATCAAAAAATTTTTTTTGAAAAAGACGGGGCGATGGAAGAATGAGCCATGAGGAACTTATGCAGGAAGAATCTTGAGGGAGTGCCGCAACATCTTCATCCCGGCTTGGATCAACTCTTTTGCGGCAGGGGGGGGAGTGATCAGATAAAATCCTGTCCCGCTTTTATAAGCCACCATAAATCTCATGGCATAATTACAGGAGTATGCCGCTTTCGGTTCACACCAGGGGATTTACGAGTTCCACAAGGCCCTGTATTTTCCAGGTAGTACAGAACTGATTGGCTGGAGGAGGATCCAGCAGGAGTAATTTTTTATCCAATCTTCCCGGAACCAGAGTTTGTTTTCGGCCTGATGAGACTTACACCAAGGAGATTTGCACCTTTCAATTTCAGAGAATCATGCCAGGGCATTAAGTAAGATCAGGCTCATTTTTCCTCATAACAGCAACAGATCCTCTAAATCGTTGTAAAGCCAATGAAAGAGAGAGATTACTATGATGTCCAGACTCTGCACCCTTTTCCTTGTCGCATTCCTGGTGTTTCTCTGCGGATGTACAACACCGGAGGTCAGGCCGGGCCTTTCACCGGAAGAACTTGGAACGCTCCAGGATCAGGTTCGCGAATTCATGGAAAATCCCGGTTATACCATTAATGTGAACAATATTACCGTACAGGAGGGGGTTCTTCAAATAACAAATCACAATACTTCGTTTCTCATCAATCCTGTCGACTACTCAGTATTACGGGCTGAATTTTCAGGACAAGATGCGGTATATTCGATAGCCAATACCAGCCTCCATACCCGGGCGGTCGATGGGATCCAGACGTTCTTCCAGAATGATTCATTCGATCCAGTCATAACGAAAGCCGTATTTGATGATGACCGATATGAGATCGAAGGCCCGGGTATGTTCTTCAGGGTGAACGCAACAACCGGAACTGTTGTCTCTTTCCGGCTTATTGGGAATGATTCGGTGCAGGCATTGAATGGGAGTGAACAATATGCTGGGGCAAGGGAAGCATTGAACAGCACATTGTAAAGTGGAGTTAACGGCATTTCAACTCCTTTTTACCGATAAATAATAAAAAGGAATACATCGCGTAATAGACAATCCCCTGGAGTTAAGCCTTTGGCTTATACCCGCCACTGATGGTCCCCCGCGATGCAACAGACCGGATTGGAGCACACAAATCTCCTTACAGATCATATTGAAAGGTATGTCACCTTTTCTCATGGATTTGGAAGCTCCGAATCCTGTATTTTCCCACAGGATTGATCAGAAAGAGGGGAGTAATACTTCTATACCAATTTTTTTGGTTTTAAGAAGAAAAATGATAAATGGGGACCTCTTTTTTCCGATATGGAGTTGATCAGTTACGGAGAACGGGCATCTGGTGTGCCCATTCCGGATATCAGTTCCGAGAGAATCCGGGCGCCTTCGAACCCGACGGTTCGCTGACTGCCGTGCATCACGTCGATAACCCGGATACCAAGGAGGGAGGCAAGAGGACGTTCCAGCATCCCGCCCAGGATCAGGTCAATCTTCTGTCCGACCAGTGCTTCTTGAATTGCCCGATGATCTGGTTCAATGAGAATCAGGCAATCCTTTCCTGCAGCCTCATTTATCTGATCGAATGAGGGGGGCGGGAAGTCCAGAACGATGAGGGAAGGCAGGCATGAGAGATCGCCGAGAAACCGGGAGAGCGCGATGGCACGGGTTGGCCCTGAAAAGATGGCGATACGGAGTGAGGACTGAGGGAGGGGAAGGTCCGTATCCACTCTCTGCTTTTCTTCATTGTGAGGGAGCAAAAGCGCTGTCCGGATCTTTTCCAGAAAGGTTTCAGTAGCTCTTCCCCCGACAGGGAGGTCACACAGTACATAAGGAGTACCAAATTTTTCGAAGAGTTCCTGGGCGGCATCCATCCCCGATGCTTCGCAGACCACAACATTCAGGGATACATCCCCCATGCGAAGGAGCTGGTCCTTCCGAAGCCCTGCAGTGAGTACGGCATTGACTGAGATCCCCGATCTGGCAAGAATATCCCGTATTTCCTGGAGATCAGGCCCGGCCCGAAGCACCCCAATCAGGTTGATCGTGGAGGGGAGTGAATCCCCAGTTTTTTCTGCAAGGATTGATGCGATACGGGCAAGGGTGTGCTTATAGCCTCCTGCGTGATCCCCTTCAAAGCCACCTGATTCTATGGCAATCGCCCGTGACCTGATGGATGCACCACTTACGGCAGCATTCACATCCTCGCCAATGATTCCTGATGCACAGCAGGAGAGAACAAAAAGAAAGTCGGGATGAAATGTCCCGTCAAGCTCGGTTATTGCCCTGGTGAGTTTCTCCTCAGCGCCAAAAATCACATCGTGCTCATCGAGACACGTTGAAAATATCTCACTTGGCCGGTCACCCCTAAGACCAAGAATATAATTAATGTGGTAAACGCATCCCTTCGGACCATGAACAAGGATAATGGCATTTTTTATCGTCGAAAGCGCTTTAATGGTACCGAACAGCTGACAGGTACTTCTCGGAACCCGGAATGCCGTTTCGGACATCATTGCACCCTCTTTCACTGGAAGATGATATCCCTGCCGGATCAAAAAAACCTGCAGTGCTGCCGGATTCCTGACAGGTTATTATGAGGTGCATTCCGGATCCTCCCCTCAAACGTGAACCATCGCTATGATCGGAAATAGCGCCCTCCATTGGATAGTTGGCAGGGTTCTCCCTTAATCAAATAGTACATAATGTCCTTCCTACAGGAGACTACCAACCCCCATTGCTACAGCAATTCCTGCAAAAAGGAGACCTATTGCTCTCCTGAGTGTCCGCTCCGGAGCTCTCGGGGCAAAGTATGCCCCGGTATACCCCCCGATAAGAGCTCCTGTGGAGAACAAAACTACGTAGGTGGTCTCAACGTGGCCAAGTAGGGCATGGATCCCACCCCCTGTCATCGAAGTAAAGAAGACGACGAGGGTAGAGGTTGCGGTGGCAAAATGGACCGGCATCCCGGCGGTTACCAGCGCAGGTACATTGATCACCCCCCCTCCGATTCCAACCAGGCCGCTCGCAAGGCCGGACATCAGTCCCCATGCGAGATAGTGGAGGTAATAGATCCTGTGCTTCACGCTCAAAGAGAAGCAGTCATTGCAGACCTCGTCGCAGGAAGGCCCGGCAGTAACCGGCCAGACAAGGGGGAAGGAGGGGAAGAGCAGTTTTATGGACAGGAAACCGACTATCAGGGAGAAGAGAACGCTTATGAGAGTGCCTGGCACGAAAACGGTAGCATATGCTCCAATGATGGCACCGGTCATTCCTGGGACTATCAGGCAGAGCGTACTGCGGAAGAAGATCCGTCCCTGTCGCAGGTAGGATACTGAGGCAGCAAGAGTGGTAAAGATGATTACAACGAGGCTTGTTCCGACAGCCTCTGCGGGTGCAAGCCCGAAGATCAGAGTGAGGATTGGGACATAGAGAAAACCACCGCCCACTCCGGCCATCGCTGCAATAAAGGCAGTAGCAAGGGCAAGCACGATAGCAGCAATGGCAAGGATGGGGGACATGATGAATTCACGTCTTATAGGATTTTTGGTCAGAGACCAGAGTGAAGGGAGATGATTTCTCTGGTTTGATTGGTATTCCTTTCATCCTGTATCACCAGACCCGCCGATCAAAACCCTTCAGCTCCACGACTGGCCCTTGCATGATACTCGATTGCCTCGTTATCCCTGCGAAGCCTCGACAGCAGGAGACAGATATTATTCAGGGCAGTGATATCCTCTGGATCAAGTCTGAGGGCTTCTTCAAACGCTTCAAGCGCTTCCTGATACCGCTCAAGACCGGCATGGGTTACTCCGCGGTTGGCATGCACAACAGAGACCCCGGGATTAATCCTGATACATGCATCGTACGATGCCAATGATTCTTCAAATCTCCCCAGGTCAGCAAGGCACACACACCGGTTGTACAGAGGTTTCGGATAGGTGGAAGAGAGGGTGAGGGCTTTTTCGTACGCAGCAACCGCTTTCGCCGGATCATGTGTCTTGTAGGTACAATTCCCCTTGATGAAACATGCTTCCGTGTGTGCCGGATCCAAAGACAAAGCCATATCGAGGCATTCAATCGCAAGTGATGCCCTGGAAAGGTAATACCGCATGAGCCCGCGCACAAACCAGGCATCGGAAAATCGGGGAGCACGGCATATCGCCTTTTCACAACACCTGATAGCTTCTGAGAAGAGACCAATCCTGCCAAGCGTCAGGGCTCTTTTTACCAGCATTTCAGGGCGGGAAAAGCCGGTTTCAGGTACCTTATCGAAGAGCGGGAGTGCTTCCTGATACCTGCCCTCATCAGCAAGCCCTGCCGCTTCTGAAACAATGATAGCCGCGTCCTCCCCTGGTTTGTGAGGATCAATCCCGGTATTGTTCACTGGATGTTTCCCAGTGTGGACTTTGCCGGATCACCGGAAATATTTATTTATTCTTGTGTATCGTCACACGGTTGTTTTTCATTTGCAGGGAAGGGAGATGCGAATACTGTCATTCCCAGTGTTTCCTACCGAAGATTTCAAGGAGATATGGTTAAGTTTCATCCGGAAGCATCAGGAAAAAAGGAGACCATGCTTCATTAAGGTCGCCAAAATTGCCATTCTCCCCCTTTCGAAAAATTGCTTACCCTTCCTCAATCAGAAACCAGGACCAGCAAATGTTTATTTGTATTCCAGCAATTTTTTAGATGAAAAAAATTCAGCTGCGTATCATGGTTCGAGCTGGTATTCCACCGTCTCCCGAGCGAGGAAGTATCCGAGTATGGTCCGGATAACCACCACCACCGCCAGAAGGATGATCTCTTCCTGCGTGGGAGCAATAAGCGTAGTGAGGACATCTGAGGCGATGAAAAATTCAAGCCCGAATACAATCTTGCTGGTAAATTCGCGCCTGATGAGATTATAACTGTAGGGACGCCTGAATACTTCTCTGAGAACCACTTTGATGGCGGCAGCAACGCCTCCGTACCCGATCAGCACGGCCCCGACCAGGGAGAAGAATAACGCGAGAATTTTTATCGCATCGGTATAAAAGACAAGGTCCATCCGGGTTCTCCCTATATTCCCTCTCATTTCCTCTCATATAAAACCCGTCCAAATCCTTTGATCAAGCCATCGGTATCACCATGTGGGATGGCCGGATCCAGGTATCATTCCCAAAAATCAGGGTATCTCCAGGTAAATCGTTATGGGGAAGGTGTGAAATAATAGGCATGAGATTAAGAAAGGATAGACAGGAATGATAGAAGTAACCGAGGACGATTTTAATCCGGGAGAGTATATCGAGGCCGCCCGGACCCGTCAGACTGGAGGGATAGTCACCTTCACCGGCATTGTCAGGGATGATGATATCACATCAATGGATCTTGAAGCATACAAGGAGGTAGCCCTGGAAGAGCTGACCCTCATACAGGACCGGGCAATGGCTCTGTTTCAAGTCAACTCGATCGATATCGTCCATCGCATCGGAAGACTCCAGGTGGGCGATCATATTGTGATGATAGTGGTCGGATCCCCCCACCGGAAATCTGCGTTCCAGGCATGCGAGTACATCATTGACAAAATCAAGGAGAGTGTCCCCATCTGGAAAAAGGAGCATACGAAGGGAGGTTCCCGATGGGTTCCGGGTGATCACCATCCTGGAACTGCCTGACCTTACTTATGGATTCTCATATCAGGCTGTTCCGGGAGGGGGATTATTCCGGGATCTGCCTCCTTGAGATACAGGAAAAGGGTGCGACGTACCCCTCTTCCGTCTTCATCCGGCAGGCGTCAGTATTGTATCCTTCGACATTCCTGGTTGCAGAACTGAAAGGAACCCCGGCAGGATACTGTATTGGTGCGTTCTGCGAAGGAGGATCTTCAGAAGCATGGATCCTTCGTCTCAGGGTAGCCCCAACCTGTCGCCGAAGACAAATAGGTTCGGACCTTGTCACGACTCTGCTTGGCATCTTTTTGCAGAGGGGTGTTGCAGATGCATATCTCTCTGTGGCACCAGAGAATTATGCTGCACGAAATCTTTATCACAAAGTGGGATTCAGGGGGATCTCTCTCCAGAAAGGATATTTTGGAGGTGGTGAGGATCGCATCATCATGGCAGCTCAGCTCAACCATAGTCAGGAATGATATCACACCAGAAGAGTTCTTAGAGGTGATCAGGTACAGCGAGAAGATCCTCACGTCGTTCTTATGCCATTTTTTTGCAGTTCCCAAAAAAGGTTATTTTTTCCGGAGGAAGAATATCATTGCCACTGCAGCAGCGGAGAGCGTGAGAATACCGATGTTTATTGGTGTCGCCGCAGGTCCAAGTGCTGCCTGGATCTGAACCGCTTCTCCTGGAGCTATCGTAAAAGTGGTAGAATAGTCATTGTATCCAGCAAGCCGGATCAGGAGGGTATGGTTTCCTGCAGTCACAGAAGGAACTGACAGGGGAGTGATACCTATACATGCATTATCCAGAAAGACATTCGCACCTTGTGGATCTGAATTGACCAGAAGGCTCCCACTCTGTGAAGGGTTTGTTGCCAGGACCATGTCCGCGTCCACTATCCGGATCTGCCCGGATTCCACCTCAACCTGAACGGTAAAATCCTGATAGTTCTGCAGCTCCAGACGGATAGTATGGAATCCCGGAAGGAGACCTGTCAGATCGAGGGCATCATCAGGCATGGTATTCCCCACATATACCTCATCATTGAAGACAGCTGCACCCGGGGGATTTGACGAGACAAGGATGTCGCCGGTTGTTGGAGCGGAAGCAACCTCGAGCCGGGCATCGATGAATGCGACAGAGTTCTCCGGTATGTCAACGGTTCCAAGCCAGTCCTGATATCCTGCCAGCCGGAGTGTCACGAAATGTTCTCCTGCTGCAAGGTTTCCCACGGTTGTGGCCGTTGATCCGCTGTAAAATCCGTCAATGTAGATATCTGCTCCTCCAGGATTACTCTTCACCTGGAGTGCCCCTATCCGTGAGAGCGGTAACAGGGATGCATCAACGGTGATAGTACCCCCGGGAGGTACGTTCACAATAGTGAGGTAGGGTTGGAACCCAGACAGAAAAGCGCGGACAACATGGCTTCCCGAGGGGATATCGCGGTAGGTCCACGGGGCTTGCTGCCCCCCCGTTCCGTCTATAGTCACAAGGGCACCAGCTGGAGAGGTGGTGACAATAAGCGTGCCCCTCTCGGCGCTTGGTTCTAACACGGCATTGACGGCGAACGTCTGTCCCGCACCTGGACCGGTTTCATAGGTCCGAACCCAGGGGAGATATCCGGGCTTGGATACTGTGAGGGTATGGGAGGGCGTTCCAGCCAGAGGAACCGGGACAACAACAGGGGTATTTCCCCGATAGATACTGTCCATGACAACCTGTGCCTCTCCCGGGACTGATGCAACGGAGAAGTATCCGACAGCTTCACCGGTACCCTGCTGGCTGGCTCCCGATGCGACAAGTGAAAATGCCATGATGAAAGTGATCCCGATAAGAACCGACTTGTTCATGATAAGGGAAATGCATCCAATTATTTAACCCTTGATATATGTTTCCCGGCAGGTATATCCGGCAGCACTGATAACCTCCATGAGAACAAAGGAAAGGCGAGAGGGTAAAACAGATGCTCGAGACCGTAAACAAATTCGAAAAGGGAGTGTATTACGCACTCATGATCATGCTTGGAGTGGTCATCTTTTTCGGGGTCATTGAGCTGCTAGTTATCATATACTCTGCACTGGTAGCTGATCTCTCTTATCACCTTTCCAATCATGAGATACTCGATATTTTTGGTTATTTTCTCCTGATTCTGATAGGTATCGAGCTGCTTGAGACGATCAAGGCATACCTCATCAAGAATGAGATTCATGTTGAGATCATCATCCTTGTCGCAATCATTGCCGTCTCCCGGAAAATTATCCTTCTCGATCCCTTTGTTGAGGGAGCGGAAGCGTTGAATAGTGAAGGAATGATAGCGCTCGGAGTAGTGATAATTGCTCTGGCTGCTTCCTACTTCCTTGTCAAGAAGAGTGGTACAGGAACCTGAAAGGTCTGAAAGGCAACTGCTTCCATTTTATTCTAAACTGATGGAGACCCGGGTGGATCAGTCGGTTCCCATGTATCCGATGTACATAACACCAGGATAGTGCAGGAGAAGATATTTTTACTGCTCACACCTACAGAAAAAGACAGAATGGGAATGCTTCCCACCGTACCCGGTAATGGCCCCACGGGATATTCTGTCGCTGATTACACCGCAATCAGGGATATCTGTGAACACCTCAAGGCATCTTCCACAAAAGGGGAACTTGCCGAGAAAATTGCCCGGGAACTGGAAAAATATTCGGTCTTAGCCCTGCAGGTCATCTGTGGCAGACTGCATCATGAGGTCGAACATCTTCCATCCCCCTACCGTGAGGCAGTCCGCCCGTTCTTTATCCAACAGTTGTTTGGTGCTCACCACCAGATTATGCTGATGTTCCGCAACGGGTCGTTTTGGAAAATGCGCGAAACCCTTACCGACCAGGTATTGATATCAGAGTATTTCCTGATGGTCCAGAAAGCCTGCTTTTCACGCGAGACACAATCAGACTATGTCCCCGGCTTCAATTCTCCCTACCAAGGCCTTTTTTACTTCCTGATCGCGGCGTTCCAGATGTTTGTACTCGAAGGGCCGGGCCATCCTGTTGGAATGCCTTTCCCGGGGGGATTTCGTGTTGAGGATCATAATGGGGTGTATTTCTGTCCCGTCCGTGACAAAGAAAAAGAAGTACCTTATTCCATCTGCAATTTTTGTCCTGCAAAGCAGACGGATACTCTCAAATAGACCCTTTATTCATGGAAAAATGATCTCAGTATATTCCTCTCGTGACATATCCTTCGGGCCTGCATCATCTCTCTTTATCCGAAAACAGGAACGATAACGATGCTCTCCGAATCAGGAGATAATAACATTTTGAACAGGACTACAGGACCACCTGAAGAAGACTTCCTGTTTCTGTCGGAGTGAATTTCTTTCCTCTTCAGGTCCATCCCAGCGGACTCCTTCCTGATCTTTATTCAAATAAAAAAATCTACCACCCACAGGCCCAGAAAACAAAAAAGACATTCTTGGAAGATACCTGCTATTATCAGAATGCTTCGGTTGATCTTGGGAGGGAGGACAACCTGCTCTGGCTCCCGGTATATATGACTCCCGATTAGCCACAAGAAATATTTTCCGCGTCATTCGCTTGATCTTTTCGGATTGACGGTTAAAATTTGAAGAGGTGAGGATATCGTGAAACTGTTGCCCCGGTTTCCAGGAGAACTGGTCATTAGAGGGGAATTCCAGACTCCTATTAGCAGGATAGTTTAATCCGGATTCAGGGATTTATAGAAGAGATAAGGTACAATAGCATGCTCAATATCGAGGGTAAAAGTTCTGAAGCCAAAATCGGGAAGATCCTCATCCTTGTTTCCGTCATGCTTGGCGTGTTGATCATCCTGCTTCTCGTTGCTCTGATCACGATCATCCGCCCGACAGGAGCTCTGACAGGATTCGGTCTCATGATGATGATTCCGCTCTGGATTCTCATCTCCCTCCTTGCGCTCAAAGTTCTGGGAGTCATTCTTGGAATCCTCGCATTGTATTACACAGAAAAAAATGAATTCTCAACTGCAGGGATCCTTGCTGCGGTCGGCTCTGTACTTCCTCCCATTGACCTTATCATGCTCATTGGAGGCATATTTTGTCTCATCAGCAAAGAGGCCAATGAGATACGGGCACCACCGCCTCTGCTCTGATACTTTCTCTTTATAATTTTTCCAGCACCGTCTTGTACCTGTTCAACTGGAGGCTGCCTTCATCCATTGTCATACCCGCTGCTCCGAACACAATAAACGATGGCAGAGGAGTCATGCCGACAAATTCGAAGATATTGTGCGTGATGAGGGAGATGTGGTGCATAATGTCACCATGAACACCTTCGGGGCTGTACATCTCCCGGGTCGCTCCGGTGGTAACAACTACCATTGCCTTCTTCCCCTTCAGCAATCCCCTCTCATATACCTGGCCTTTTTCAAGATTTACCACAAAGCCCTGGACAAACACTCTGTCAAACCATCCCTTCAGGATCGCAGGCATCGATGACCACCAGAGGGGAAACTGGCAGATAATGAGATCCGCCCATGCTACCCGTTCGATCTCTTCCAGGATATCAGGTGAGAGGCTCCCTGTCTGGATTCCATGGATCTGCTCCAATGCCGGATTGAACTGATACGGGTCCTGCCGCATCCGGAAATCCTGTGAATCCAGGATCGCTTTCCATCTGACCGCATACAGATTTGATACTTTTACCGTATGCCCCATTTTCCCAAGGGTAACCATTGCAGTATCCTTGAGTGCACCATTAAAGGAGCGTGGTTCGGGATGAGCATACACGTAAAGAATATTCATACCATCACCAGACACAGTCTTGACCGGTATCAAGAAATAGGTTTTCGGAGGGGGTCGTATAAAATACCAAGGCAGGACGTCCATCTGCCCAGAAGGAGAGCACGCATGGGAGAGAGAAACGGTTATCACGACATGCCGCTGAGAGCGTTGCGGGCAGCGTTCTGGGTTGCCTCTGACTTGTTCTTTCCCACACCTTTCCCAAGCATCCTCTCTCCTGATTTGACCACATACGAAAAAAGGGGGGAATGGGGCAGACCTTCGCACTGTTCAAGCTCGTAAACAGGAACGGGAAGATTCTGCTTTTGTAAGTATTCCTGCAGACTCTTTTTATAGTTGGTATTGGTCGAAAATGTCTGGATATTCTCCGAAAAGAGCATAACAACCATTTTTTTTACGGTATCGAGACCTGCGTCCAGATAAAGCGCGCCGATGAACGCCTCAAATGCTCCTGCAACGATACGGGGGGTAAGGGCTTGGTTCTTCCCAAGCCTGATAAGTCCAGGTAACTGAGGAGCCGCTGAAGAGATGACCAAGGCAAGATTACGGTTCTTTGTCCATTCCATGCGGAGCGAGAGCGACCCTTCAGGTTCATCAAATGTAGAGAAGAGGAAGTCAGCAATCACCAGATTGAGTACCCTGTCACCGAGAAATTCGAGTCGTTCGTTATCAGAAACCACGTTGTCGTAACCACATTGTTCCTTTGCATATGACCGGTGGGTGAGTGCAACATCATATACCCTCAATGACGCAGGTGAGATCCTTCTCCGCCCGATTTCAGGACGCATGAGAAGGTTCCGGATCTCTGCTGCCCGGTTCGATTCACTCTTCATATTCCCTGAAATTCATTGCATCTCCGTATTAATAATTCCGGGAAGTAACGGCAAACCAGACCTGATGAGATAGAGAGAGCGTCAGGATTCTGATGGATTAATTCTATTTTCATATGCAAAGAGTAATTCTCCGTTCTTTGTGATTTTTCCCAAACGGATAAGATCTTCAACGGCAGATACCATCTCATCCATCGTGATTTGCAGGTTATATCTCTTCAGCAGTATGCTATGAAGATCTGGTAATGAAACCGGGTGGCATGTCAGCTCGATCTCCAGGAATCCGCAGATATCTTCATGGAGTGCCCAGGGATAGATGATCCAATTCCATTCCTTGACGAGTTCTGCATAATAGTCGGGATTGATCCGGGAAGATGCCTTGTGATGGAGAACACCAGTCCGGATCCGGGATGGCTGGAGTTCCTGCAGGTAGCTGATTGCAATGGACAAGGTATCCCCGGTATCGCTGACATCATCGATGACAAGGAGGTCACGATCTGCAACTGAACAGGACAGGGGATACCTGACAACGGCTCTCTCTTTCCGGCGCGCTCCTGGCCCCCAGTGTTCGAGTCGGATGCTGGTAAGACTGGTAGTGAGCAGTTCATCGCACACTACCCTTGCAGGGACAAAGCCACCCCGGCCTATGGCTATCACGAGGTCAGGCTGTTTGCTTCTGTCGCCTTTTATACGAGCTGCAAGCGTCCGGGCGAGGCTGGCGGACTCCTCCCACGAAATGAACCGGACCGGGAATGAATCGGACATCATTACCCCTTACCTGCCTTCCCATCTCTAAATTTTTTTCCCTGATCACCAGTTTTATCTTCTGGTGCGTCAAGGTGCAAAAAGAATTACCATGTGTGACCGGATCTGTTATCGGAAAAAGGACGATCTCTATGAATGCTTCCGAATATCCGGGGACGGAGACGAGGAACTCCTTGGAAAAGGATCACGGGATGATATCATCTCCTGGCTGTCTTCTCACGGACTTGGGTTTGTCCAAAAGGAGGTGCTCCTTCAGGACTTTGAGTTACTCTGTGATGAAACAAGGGAGTGAGGATCTGCTTCTTCCTGGCATCCTGAAGATATGTGCTCTGAGTCGGTTGTCCCTGAGGCGGTCTATTCGAACAACTTTGTCGGGTCCTCGTCTTTTATCTCAATTCCCCTTTCGTGGCTTACATCCAGGACTCTGGCCATCCATTTCAGGAAGGCAATACCAATCGCCCCCGTACTCACCACCGCTTGAAGGGCAATATCCAGGGTACGGAGGGTGAATTCGGGATGGTAGGGATAGATGTTTTTCGAGACTGTGTAGCCGATGACCCTGCCCCGTTCAATAATTCTGGAAAATGCCGTGAGGGGCGATGAGAAAGCCCGCGTCAGCTCGTAGATAAACTGGGCGTCATTCCTTTCATAAAAATTGTTCAGGTGTATTATCGCATGCTCATCCTGCAAAGTTATCTGAAAGGCAACCACGCAGTAATGCGTATCCTTCAAATGGTCGATCAGGACCGGGAAATTACCGAACCGGGTCCATATTCCCCAGTTTCCGTCTTTTTCAATCTCCTTGACCACTTCAATATCCATACTTGAGAGGTAGCTTTTGAGAAGAACTCTCACCTCATCATCGCTGCGAAGAGAACCGGCCTGTTCCATGGGAGGAGATATTCGTCGCACCTTTATGAGGGTATTGATCCGCTGATCGGATCAAGCCAATATGCTCTGCATCCCTTTTTTATACGAAAATGCCTCCGGCATTTTCATCTTTAATGCTTGTGGCCCTCAAAGGAATCATGTTATTTTTATGCAACCAGTCCAATACGACTGAAGGAGAGAAAGGCGGAATTGTATGGTGATTAAAATGAGTGTCATGACTTTTGAGCGGGCAGGTATTACTGGACATTTGACAAGCGCGTTCTTGCCTCATCCAGACTGCAATGCTTTGCCTCGATCAGCGCCGAGATGATCGCATCGGAAAAGATCAGGGCAGCAGTCTCAAAAAGGGTACCGAATGGAGCGAAAGAAGAGGATACGGAGCGGTACTGACCGGTTATCTGGCGAACTTCATACTGGGTCGGCAGGCTGTCATCAGACGGCTGGCTCCCGCAGAGGATGACACTAGAATGTGCAAGCCGTGACATACGTGAGACAGGGGTTGCGGTAATGAGGCAGATTCGTCCCCCAAGATCCCTGGCTGTCTCGAGAACATCAAAAACCGAGTTGGTCTCACCAGATCCCGAGAAGACCACAAGGGTATCTCCAGGGGATAAAGCAGGGGTGATGGTCTCTCCAATAACATACGATTCAAAACCGATATGCATCAGGCGCATGGCAAAGGCCCTGGCTACGAGGCCGGATCTGCCGGCGCCTGCTACGTATATCTTCCCGGCGTTGAGCAGCTCCGAAAAAAACGATTCAGCTTCATCTGGCAGCACCATCTGTGCCGTTACTCTCATCTGGTCGACCATCAGGAGCATGAGTTCGTTGATGGAAAGCCTCCCGGTATCTTCCGGGGCTTTATTGGGATGTTCACCCGGCATAGTCATGTAGTGATCACTGGATGATTAAATCTCTAACGAAACGTTATGGAATCGCTTTAATTCTGCACATCGGGATTCTCACGAATAACCTGTTGAGGAAAGAAGGCAGGATATGGCACTTTCTTTTCAATGATAGTGCCCTCTCATTTAAAGCTGAATAATATACCCGATTTTTCACTGTAGTGAAAAAAATTCTCATAACAAAGATACCTGAAGTGCAGATACCCCGTCTCTCCCTTCTCACTATCGAAAAAAAGGGATATAGACGATGCAAAGAACAGGTATCAGCCACAACATCCCATGAATCACAACCTGTATTTCCCCGAACCAAACCTGCTTATTCCAATGCAGCTCTCAGTAGGTGATATGCGTATCGGGTATCCCTGCATCAACAGGCGCCTGGATTGCACGAGTGCCAAAAAGTTCCGGCTGGCCTCTTTTAATGACGAGAGATTTTTTGCAACAGTCTCGAGCAACCTCTCCTGCTTTCGACAGATACTTGCATGGAATGTCACACAGGATATACTCTTTTTTCGCATCTCCTCCGATATCATCCCGTTTGCATCGCATCCGGTATGCAGGGCACCATGGCAGGAGTATTTTTCCGAGGAACTGGGGCATATCGGGCATTCCATTCGGGATGCGGGTATCCGTATCTCGATGCACCCTGACCAGTTTATCATTCTCAATTCCCCCGATGAACGTATCGTTTCCCGCAGTGTTGATGAACTTGCCTACCATGCAACCCTGCTGGACCTGATGGGGCTCGGCACACAGGCCAAAATCCAGCTTCATGTCGGGGGTCACTATGGTGATTCCCAGGAAAGTATCGCCCGTTTTGTCAGGGTATATGACACACTCGATACGGCTATCAGACGGCATCTTGTTATCGAAAATGATGAAACACGATTCAGTGCAACAGATTGTCTGGAAATTTCCGAACAGACGGGAATTCCTGTACTTCTCGATGTATTCCATCATGCATGTTACAACAATGGCGAGGAGACGGGAGATATGCTCGATGCTACGGGAAGGACATGGGGTGCAGATGACGGTATACCCATGGTGGATTACAGCTCCCAGCATCCGGCAAAGCGGCCCGGTGGACATGCAGAACATATAGACCTTTCTGATTTCCGGCAGTTTCTCGAACTCTCGCAGCCGTTTGATAGGGATATCATGCTTGAGATCAAGGACAAAGAGACCAGTGCCCTTGCAGCAATATCTCTGCTACAGAAGGATCCAAGATTCGAACGAGCGATTGGGAAGAGGGTAAGGTCTGGATGATGAATCCTTTCTCTCTGAAATGCTCCGGACCATGACGTTCTTTATGTTGGGAATGTAAGTGTTCACGATACCGGCTGCTTTTTCTGGATTCAGATGTTCATACAGAAATATACCGTCGCATACATGTGGTAAGGGATTTCTGCTCAAAGGAGGGAGTTGAAAAGAGGATATCTTATGAAAAGTGCCACTCCCAGAATCGAACTGTCCGGTGGAGAGCAGATCGAAAGAGGAACCACTGAATCCGGATTTGGGCACCCGTTCTATGGGTAGGCATCATCCATCTCCCCAAAAGAAGGCGAACGGATTTCCCTTTTCTTCCAGAACCAAGCTAAACGGCCATTGGGATCGTCTTTCTGGATCTGAAAAAATGTACCGGTCTGGTGTCTAAACCCTTTGTGTGTTCCCATTGGGAAGAACCTTTGTAATATGATTCCCGGCATCTATCTGCACTGGGAAGCATGAAGTTAAAAAATGGGTAACCGGGTCTGGTTCATGGTATGAACTAAAAAGGAATGTTTCACTAGGAAAGAGATGAGATGACTACCCGGCAGAGTATCCACCTTGGAGATGGATCTCTCCCCTTATTTCCCACCGTAACGCCTGACATGATCCCAGATCTGCTGATACGGGCTCCCGGGTGCTGACTCTTCGTATATTCCCGGATCTTCCCGGCGGTAAAAGGTCCTGTCGCTCCCAACCGGACATACCTTGATGCAGATGCCGCAGGGAGAGATATACCTCCGATTGAGGGAGGCACTCCAGCGTGCACAGGCGGTTTTATCAGTGATCCCTTCGGGATAATCCTCTTTTGAGAGGGCAGAAGAGGGGCACAACCGCACACAACGCATGCACCTTGTGCAGAGATCATCATCCCTCATAGGATCTGGCGGGAGGGAGGCTGAGGTAATGATCGATCCAAATCTGACCCTCGGTCCGTACTCAGGAGTGAGGATCATATTGTTTACTCCGAATGTACCGAGACCTGCACAGAATGCAGCGTGCCGGTGAGAGAAGAATGCGAAGGGCCTCTCGAGAAGAACATCAATGCTTCCATAACCGTCCCTCGGGAGAAAAACAGATGGATGTCCTTCATTGTTGAGATACGAGGCGATACGATAACTGTACTGGTCTAGTAAGGAATTCAGCACGTTATACATCTCACGGTAGTAAATGGAGGGGGATGTCTCAAGAACCGGGAGTTGGACAGGAAGACCAATGACAATTACCGATTCAGCTTCTGGAACGAGAGAATGGGGGAAGAACTCCTTCGGCATCCAGGGCTGAAAAGGGGGATTCTCCCAGCGCCTGACATCAGCTACCCCGATGAGGGGGATGCCCATCTCCCTGCAATTGAGAAGGAGACGTTGTTTGAGGCTTTGATCCATACCTGCCTGATTAGTGCGTATTCCTATACAAAAAGGATCATGGAGCGCCTACCAAGGAAAAGAAGGATTCTTTATGCATTCGTGAGGATATTTCGCCCAGTTTTTTTGAAAAATTAGTTATGGTGTCTCCAACCTGAATTTTTCCAGCGTCTCCGCTGCAATCGTCCTGACGTAGCAGTTCGGGTCATGGCACGCTCTTGAAAGAGGTTCAACTGCCCGCATATCACCCAGCTTGCCTAGAGCGATGACGGTGGCGAACCGTACGTCATGATCTGGATCATCAAGCATTTTCACGAGGTGATCATAGGCGTGCTGCTCACCGATAGCTCCAAGAGCATCAACGGCCGCCATACGAACCCGTTTATCACTATCCCAGAGGTTGATAACAAGGTATTCCACTGCGGGACGCCCTATTGTTCTGAGCTCGGACACAGCCTTCCATCGTTCCATATCGTTTTCTTCGGACCATTCTTTTACCATCGACCTCATACATAACTCCCCTTTCAATTCAGCTTTAAATCTTAAACCGTATTCAAATTCTGATGGTATTTGGAAAAATTGTTTTTACGATATATTTGTTAGAGCATAAATATATGCAAAGCAGATCATGAGACAATATCAAGAAAAAAATCCCGTTGTCCCTCATCGAACCGGTTCATTTTCCCGGCTTCCCTGCACAGGTGGCTGCAGAATATGTGGGGGTCAAGAGAACGGGGGATCATAGAGGGATGGATAAATTCGGGATGTTTCAGATGAGAATATCCGGTATTACGTAGATGATTATTCAGGAGGGACCTGTTCGTGGCAGCAGCGACCGGGGAATTTCAAAGAGATGTCTTTTAGTAAGGAAAAAGAGTGTAATATCGTTCCGGCTCCTGTGATCCCTGACCAGTATATAAGCGAAAGAATACCGGACAGAATCATGCAGGGGGATATCGCTGGATCATTTTTCTCATCCCAAACCACTCTTTTCTAAGAACTACCTGCATTTTTTTAATCAATCTCAAGGGTGAAGAAACTGATACCTCCCCTCGTACATCCTACCCCCTGACCCCCCAACTGGATAAATGATATGCGATCGGGCGCATGCCAGGCCCGGAGGGGACAATACAAATATTTATATTCTTGAGTGGAGTATAGTTAAAGACAGTTTTCAACTGTTTGAGTAAAACCATGTATAAATCAAATTTTGGCGGCCCGAGAAATGACGGCCCCCGCGAGATGACAAAAGTAGTCTGTTCAGACTGTGGAAAGGAATGCGAAGTACCGTTTAAGCCGACCGAGGGAAGACCCGTCTATTGCAGAGAGTGCCTCCCCAAGCACCGGCGCCCCCGGTTTTAATCTTTTTCTTTTTTCTGGTCTTATTATCCATTGCAGATCGCATTAGCAGCCACAGACATGGAAGAGATCCAAGACTATTAGTAAATCTGCGCAATTAACTCCTCTCATGATTGAGAGCTGGATTTTGACAGGATTGAGGATTGCTAATGGGCGGAAACAGCTCTTTTCCATTGGAAGATGATACTCTGATGAAATGGTTTCAGGCAAGGTAGATCAGGGATATCCAATCAGTACCAGAGATGATAATTGAGGAATATCTCCTTCTTCTCAGCTAGTAACAACACTCAACCAGAAACGAAGAGCCGCCGGAGGGACTTGAACCCTCGACCTGCTGATTACGAATCAGCCGCTATACCGCTAAGCCACGGCGGCAGTGTACCTCACAATGTAGACGTAGAAAATATTAATAGTAACGGGAGGGGAGGGACGAGGATTTAAGAATATCCCCTGATGGTCGTCACACTCTCGCTCGGGGTTTTTCCCGAAGGGACCTCGATCTTTCCATATTTCGATTCGTAATCCGCGAACGTCTTGGAGAACACGGCGAGAAGGTTCTTTGCATGCTGGGGGGTGATGCTCACGATCGCTTTTGCACGTGCCTGGTTTACCCCGGGGATCTGGTGGAGAAATACGAAGGTAAATTCGTCATCCTTGTATGCTATCTGGATCATATTGCTGTAGACCGGATCGAGGTTCTGGGGAACATTGACCGCAATCTCGTGCTGGGACATACAGTGTAGATCGACCGCTCCAAGATTAAGACTTGGCAAACGATCATCCGGCCAGACGGTATGGCCCTGGAAGGGATGTATTGTTAGATCAGTAGTTTTACATAAGACGCGCTGCAAACAGCATGATTGAAACCAGTGATCTCTTTGCTCAGTATTTCATCCGTTGTCACCACAGCCGTTTGTCCGGTGAGGTTCTTTCTTGGGAGGAAATCCGGCATAGCTGAATCCCCACGATATACTGTAGCAAAACAGGTATCATATCACCTGGGGACTGATACTGACAGGGAAGAGATATGGTCGGAGATCATGCTCATAAAGAGAGAGAAAACCCCTGACGGCCGTGAATTTTTCGATGAGTGCATAATGGCATGCAGTGAACAAAAGAACTGGCGGATATGTTCTGATTCTGATGTGCCAGTTCATTCAGCACAATACCAGATCCACGGTATTGTTGACAAGCTCTTCGATGAAGCCCCGTTTTTTTCCATAGTCCGACCCTCAAGGGCACCTTCATCGGGGATTTATCGTGCTGATCGGATCAGGATCGCAGCATATACCACATGCCTGCAGGAGATGTTTGGAAAGGAGATTGAAGGAGGTGAGGTGGAATATATCCCTTCCGGCATAACCCGGTTCTGCAGAGTCGAACCGCTCGATAAGAGGAGATTTTTACGGGCCCTTCATGAGGCCCGGCGGATTAAAAAAGGTGAAACCCCACGGAGACCGAGAAACCCCCCCTGCGAGAGGTGCCCGGAAAAAGGGCGCTGTGGACCTGAACATGGAGTCCGGCTTTCAGATCTGTTCTGATCATAATTAATTTCCCTGTGACTGCGTTTATTCAAGTGTGAAATAGAAACCAGCGTCATTATCCACGTTGCTTTCAGCCCAGATCGTTCCACCATCCCGATGGACAATGCGGTTGGCGATTGCCATCCAATTCCCGTCCCTTCATACTCCTTGTCATCATGAAGCCGCTGAACACAAAGAAGAGCTGTGCTGAAAGTTCATGTCGAAACCAACTCCGTTGTCTTTTACATAGAATATCGTCTTTGAATCACGCCTCATCGAACCGATCTCTACCTGTGCTGCGTCCCTGGGTCATGAAAAGTTCAGAGCATTGGGGATGAGGTCATAAAACACCTGTTTCATAAAACCGGGTCCCCTACAAACGGGAGGAGCGGGCTGATGGATATCTCAATCGTTCTTCTTTCTTCGAGGGGTTACAGCGCTGGCGGAAATACCGGTGCCCGATCCAAAGAAAATACCGGCAGAATATACTTTCGCTGTTATGGAAAAGGAGGACACTCATTTTTTGCCGGAACTTCATGTCAGCCTCCTTCCAGAAGACTGATTGAACGGATATATTCGCCTCTTGCATCCCGTGTTGTCCCGACAATGAGCCATTTCTCCCCGTAATGCTCCTCGCAGATACCCCGTGCTTCTATCAGTTCGCCAGCAATTGCCTGCCCGCTATAGGTATGCGAGAACGAGAGGACTTTTGATACCTCCTCATGATCTATCAGATAAACCGCAGGGCTGTCAAATGCAAGTGAGGCATCGGTGACTGTTGCCTTGATGGTGACTACCCCACATGAAGGTCCTTTTGTTATGGGGAGAGAATGAAGCGCCTTGTAGGAACGCGTAAAGAGGATATCAAAATAGACGTTCTCAATCTGACCCCGGTTCCATTTCCTCTTCTCATGGATGAGGAAGTCATCAAGGGATAATTCCGGATTTCTTTTCCGGTAGATGTTCTCCCACATATCGTCGCTGATAGGATCAATTCGCCCTTTCTTGATGGCAAACCGGAGCAGTTCCCTTGCAGTAAAGAACATACGCCCGTATACAACGAGGTCAATATCAGACCGGTCATTCTCGAGCCCAACAAGCAGTGAACCGGTGCAGCCATAGGTCTTTTCAGGAAGGTCAAAGATACTGACCAGTCTGGCAACACGGGTGTTTCTTCGGGCGATCGCCCCGATTTCATCTTCCGGTTTCAGCACTTTACGGATATCTTCGACTGGTATGCGCTGGATAGAATCCGCATATTCCGGTTTTTCTCTCAAAATATATGCAAATGCTTCCTCAAATTCGAGCTTATGGTATCGCTTTCCTTCCTGATCAACCCGTTCGCCAGAGGGATCAGGGAGGTAGCGGAGAATGCAACCAGCCCTCTCCCGGTTATCATAGGCAGCAACCGCATAGAGCCTTCCATCAGGATCTTCGATAAAATCGCGCAACCGGAGCGGTTTTTTCATGTTCTTTCTCCCCTGGAAAGATAGCTGACTACCTCTTCGACCAACGCTCCAGGTCTGAGAATCCGCCTCTCGCCGATATCGACAACCGTGCTGGGGGCTCCCGGGAGTATACCCCCGTCAAGCAGATAATCATGTGCTACATGGCATTCTGAAGGAGTGAGGGGATCCCTGCCACCACTCACGTTGGCACTTGTTGCGGTGATAGGACTGCCGACCAGGGAGATCAGGCGGAGAGCAAGAGGATGATTGGGAAAGCGGATTCCCAGCATCCCTGTCCCTCCGGTCAGTATTGCCGGAACGGAATTTCTGGCGGGTAGAATGACGGTAACAGGACCGGGGAGAAAATGATCGATGAACGTGGCAGCATATTCGTTGATTTTTGCCACCCCGTGGATCATATCGCAATCACAGACGGCAATGGATACCGGCTGCGAGAGCGGCCGTTTTTTTGCTTCGTATACTCTGAGAATCGCTTCATCTGAAAAAGCATCGCCACCAAGCCCGTAGATCGTATCTGTCGGATAGATCACAATGCCGTCGTGCATCAGCACGTATGCCGCTTTCTCGACGGGATCCATTAAAATTGCCGCCCTCTCACTCGCTTGATATCGAAAACGGCCTTGCCACTGACGTGCATCACTGCAAATACTCCTGCCTGGATGGGATCAGTGACTACCAGATCAGCATGTTCTGGAACGCTGCCTGCCATGCGAAGTGCAATCACGGGAATTCCTGCATCTTTCACCCTGTCAACAGCATGGGAAATCTCACCGCCCATGAGTGAACCGGCAAGGACGAGGATCGCTGCCCGGGGGAGCCTGGCTACCGCATCGACAGCCTGGGCCACCGTTTTCTCCCCGACGAGGGGGATGGTATCAACCGAGATACGCTCACCTCTTATATTATGGCGATCTGCTTCGTTCACTGCGCCAAGGGCCACCTGGGCCACCTGTGCCCCTCCACCAATGATGATAACCCGGGTTCCATAAATATGGCTGAACGGCTCATGTGGTTTTATTTCCCGCACGGAGGGAAGCTGGGCGAGTTCCTGGAGCATCACGTCATGATCACTTCCGTTTTCGTACTCGATATACAACTCAGCAAGACCGTTGTACGGGCCGGAATCGAAAGTCTCCTGGTGGATCATCATCACGTTGGCATCATGCCGTGCAAGTACCGTTGAAATATCACGCAGGACGCCCTTCCTGTTTTCAACAATAATGCGTATTGCAAAAAGGTCGCTTGCAGGGGTAATCATAGCCAGTGTATGCGATAGCCGGGGATCGAACCCGGGCTAAAGGCTTGGGAAGCCTCTGTCCTGCCGCTAGACTACTATCGCCCAATAAAGTGTATAATCGTATGTTTCTCCCAGTGATAAAATTTCGCTGCCGAGGCCCCGGGGAGATATACCTCCCCTGGCCTTTCCTTTCGGGCGATGTAATAAAACTCACTTTTTCTGGTCTCTTTCTTCTTTCAGGGATTGAATCTCGCGCATGACTTCCCGATGAAGGGAGATACTCATGTCGCTCAAGATTCCAAACATGAAAATCTGGAATCCTGCAATAATGAGAAGGACTGTAAGGATGGTCAGTGGGATATGCTCGATCTGTTGCAGCCATTCATAGATCACATATATCCCTGTAAGCAATCCGCCGCAGATTGTTATCACCCCGATCAATCCGAAGTAAAAAAGCGGATTACTCATTTTTGCAAGCCGGTAGATTGTGGTGGTGATCTTCAATCCGTCATGAAACGGATTTAACTTAGTCTGGGTGCCCACTCTTTGTTTGTAAACTATCGGGACGATCTGAATATTGTGCCTGTTCCTGACCGCTTCTGCAGATATCTCAGTTTCGATACCGAATCCGGATTCATGAAGCTGGAGCTGGCGGATTGAATCAAGCCTGAAAGCCCGGTATCCCGAGAGAATATCATTCAGGTAACGACCATGAGCAACCTTAAAGAGCCGGTTTAAGATCTGGTTCCCGAAATAATTCAGTCTTGAGAAGGAGGCCCGGTTCTCATGGATAAGACGATCACCAATCACCTGATCGGCACCAAGTGACAGAGGGTTGATCAATGATTCAGCATCTTCAGGGAGGTAGGTTCCATCACCGTCTACCATGAGCACATAGGGGCGGGTAATTCGCGCAAATGCCTCTATGATAGCGGTTCCTTTTCCTTTTCCCTGTTGCAGAATGACTTTGGCCCCCGAATTTTCAGCGATCTGGCGTGTGTCATCATTACTGTGACCATCAATAACAAGGATATGAGTGAACCCCTGGTTCAGGTATCCCTGAATAACGGGGCCGATAGTAGGGGACTCATTCAGGGTAGGGATAAGGATGCAGACCAGATCCTTGTCAATGCTCATTGGGATATTGTTTTTAAATCCCCTGTCATAAGTGCTTCCATGCACATCGCCAAGAAAGGGCTCCGGGTACTGGGTATTGCTGAGAGCTTTTCTTCCCGGAACACATCCATCCTTGCCGGTGTAGTGATAAGAAAAGATCTCAGGGTTGATGGCTTTTCCTTTACAAGCACCACTGTCGGAGGCATGGATGCGACGGATTCGGTACTCGATCTGTACCGGGGTTTTGTGCGGGAGGACATCAACCTCATCATGATTGGGGGGGCTGTCATTTCATGGTACAATATTATCGATCCGCTCCGGGTATTCGAGGAGACAGGACGCGGCACGATCATTGTAACGTACGAGAACTCGGAGGGGCTTGAAGAAGATATTCTGCGCCATTTTCCCGGTGATAAAGTGCGTATCTCAGCATACAGGAGTCTTGGAAAAAGAGTTCCTGTGATGCTCCCAACCGGTCATGTCCTCTATATCAGGTCATATGGATTGAACGAAAAAGAGGCACAATCGGTCTGTTCCGATTTTACCTATGATGGCAGAATACCGGAACCGATCAGGGTCGCACGGCTTTACGCCAGGTCAATTTTACATGCACAAATCTCTGAATGAACATCCCTTACAGGGATACCATGACACAAGCCCCCTTTTCCGTTAGTATTCACTGGAGACTGGATACTGTTATTTACATCAGACCACACAATGAAAATCATGAAAGATCCTCAATCACGACCCTCCGCGTTAAGGATTACTGCAGGGGTAATCCTTGGTATCGTTGTTGGTTTTTTCGTCTTTTTCGGGATAGCGCTTGTTCTGGGAGCACTGAACATCCCTGTCTCCATGCAGTTTGCGGAGAATATTTTCAGCCTGATTGTGTTCACTATCTCAATGATTGTGTGTATTGCCCTGGTGCTCTGGCTGGTATGGACAACCCCTCCCACAGAACCTGAACAGGAGGCAGAATCAGAATAAAATATGCCATTTCACCGTGCGTGTTTATCAAACTGCATCCTTTTTCTGTTAAAGAAATAATTCCCTGAGACATGTTCATATGCATCTCTGTTATTTCCGAACCAATGTATTCATGCAAGGAAGGTATGGCGTGAGACCAGTGTCCCTGAAGTCTTTGAAAAAATATCCATTCTTATCGTATCCCCGGGATGGAATGTTCCATCACTGAAATCCAGTGATATCTTCTCTTTCGGGAGCCATGTAAGCCCTGAACAGCCGAGCCCTCCCATTGTCTGAATGCCGTAGTGATGGGTCGAAATGAACAGGTCGCCGTTCATTGTCTCAACCGTTACCGGTAGTTTTGAACCGTTCCGAAAAAATTCAGCCGTCAGATTTCTGTTTTCCAGGGAATCCGAACCATTATGGATAAGAATAATACGCGAGTCGTAATTCAGGCGACCTTGTTCATCCATGTGAAAAACACAGAGGATTTGAAGGAAGGACGGCGTACTCAGGATACCTGTATCGAATGCAGGGAGATCAATAAGGAGGGCAACCAGTGCCGCGAGTATCACGGTTATTGCAACCAGGAGGAACACTGCAACCGGGTTGGAAAGTGCTGAATCAGTCTTATGATGTGACACTGCAATGAAATTCTCTTTGAGAAAAAAATAAGGATTATGAAAAAAACCTGCAGCACACCGGATAAGGTAAAACCATTTGGTGAATATTAACGAATAAAAAAGTGATTGATGTTTTCATACATTGAGGGCTTCATCGGATACCTCTTCACCAGTCCTGACTTTTACCGATCGTTCCACGGGCATGACAAAGATCCGGCCGTCCCCCATTTTCCCGGTCCTTGCACTCTGACAAATGACCTGTATGACCGGTTCAACATCCTTATCCTTCACCACGATCTCAAGCTGGACTTTTGGAATCATATCTACATTGATTGCGCCTCCACGATACTGGAGAGAGATCCCTTTCTGATCGCCACGGCCCTCCACAGCCAGTACGGTCATACCGTAAATGCCGTTTTTTTCAAGGGCTTTTTTGACGAACTCAAGACGTTCAGGTCTTATAATTGCGATAACCATCTTCATCCCGGCACCACCTATACCCGCTCACCATGCTGGGAGATATCAAGCCCGACATACTCCTCTTCTTCCGAGACCCGGAGCCCGATTGTCCGATTGATGATATAGGCAAGGACGAGCGTCATGACCAATGCATAGACAAGTGCGGCTAATGCCCCAATGGCATTTGAGATGAACTGATCTACATTCCCTTCGATAAGGCCGGAGTACCCGCCGATCGCGGCGGCTGCAAAAATCCCGGTTGCGAAGGCGCCCCAGAGACCACCCATCCCATGAACCGCCCAGGCGTCCAGGCTCTCATCAAGCCCTTTTTTGAGCCGGAACAGCATAGCGCCGTAGCAGATGAGTCCGGCTATTGCGCCTATGATGATGGCCGATTCAACCCCGACATAACCAGCTGCAGGGGTGATTGCAACAAGCCCTGCAATTGCACCGCTTACCGTGCCGAGTGAGCTAGGTTTGCCCCGGTACCAGGATGCTCCAAGCCATGCAAGGGCTCCCGCTGCTGCCGATATGTTTGTAACAAGAAACGCGTTTGCGGCAACTCCGTTGGCTGCAAGAGCGCTCCCCGCATTGAATCCGAACCAGCCGAACCAGAGTAATGCAGCTCCGAGCAACGTCATCGGGATGTTGTGGGGTTCCATGCTGTACTGACCGAATCCGGCCCGCTTACCAATCACCCAGGCTACAGCCAGTGCGGCAAACCCGGAACTGATGTGAACAACGGTTCCTCCGGCAAAGTCCAGCGAACCAAACTGGGATGCCCAGCCGCCTCCCCATGCCCAGTGTGCAAGCGGGTCATAGACCAGGGTTGTCCAGAGGAGGGCAAACAGGATGAAGGCTGAAAGTTTTACCCGTTCAGCAAATCCCGATACCACGATAGCCATTGCTATCGCGGCAAACATCCCCTGGAATGCAACGAACAGAAGGGGTGGATACCCTCCGGATCCGGCCTCCATGCCAATGCCTTCAAGACCAATATACTGGAGATTTCCAATAAATCCCCCAATATCCTGCCCAAATGAGAGGGAGTACCCGAAGAGCACCCATTGGATGCTTACCAGGGCAAAGACGATAAATGAAAGGGCGACCATTGAGATGAAGTTTTTCCGCCGGACAAGTCCCCCATAGAAGAACCCTACGCCGGGAGTCATCAGCATGACAAGGGCAGTTGCTGCCAGAAGCCATGCGGTTGTTCCTGTGTCAAGTGTCATACAATCACTTTTCTGAGTTGATATTTTATGGTTTCACGATACTTTCCATAGGGTAGTACCCATTGATTCTCATGTCCTTTACGGAAGCTCATTCCCGATATGCCAGGATGTCGGATCTACCGCTTGAAGGGGATCCAGTTTCCCTGCATTCCTCCTTTCAAAAGTCAACTGATTATCACCGACCAACTGGATGAAACAGATCATCCAGATAGATAGAAGTATCCTTCCATGCTATTTGATTCTTTCTCTTTGATGTGCAGGAAATGTATCAGAACAATAAGGGGATGGATGTTTCAAGAAGAGATCAGAGGATTGACAGGAATCCTCTGATCGTTTGAGCATGCACAGCGATTATGATGCTGTGCGGAGAGAATTTGATTGCGGGAAAATCTGATGTTACATATCAGACCTCCACTTCGCCAGTTCGGATCCTGTGTGATTCATTGACAGGAATGATGAATATTTTTCCATCTCCTTCTTTACCGGTTTTTGCTGAAGAGAGTATCTGGTGTATCACCATCTCTTCATGATCATCCGGAATAATTATTTCCATCATGACTTTCGGGAGCATATCGATATTCAAGACACCCCCACGGAATTGAAGGTGAACCCCTCCCTGGTTGCCTCGCCCCATTGCAGGCAAGATTGTCATCCCATAAATATTTTTATCAGCAAGCGCTTTCTTTACGAAAGGAACCCGTTCCTCCCTGATTATTGCCTTGACCATTTTCATTGCTAGGGCTCCATGATTAATTTCTTTTATCGCTCATTTTACGGGAACATGCCACATCTAGATCTAATTTACCTTCCATGATAGGTAACCATCCCATAAGAGCTCCGCTCACTTTGTCCCTGACAAGGAATACTGCCGATCGGCCACTTTCCTGCACGAGTTGCCCAGTGTGAGGAAGCACAATAGAAGGAAATTTCCTATACAAAAATATAAAACTATCTGAACAAATTTTTAAAAAAATTAATAGGTTGCCAGATACCGCTCCAGTTCCCAGGGATGAACCGCCAGCCTGAAAAGGTCTGATTCCACGGTGGCTATCGAAGTGAGTCCATCCATGATGTGCGTGCCCATTGCTTTGCTTATGACAGTATCTTTTTCAAGCTCGGCCTGAGCTTCTATCAAGCTTGCAGGAAGCATCTCTATGCCCATCTTCTTTCGCTGTTCAGTGTTTAGGTGATAGATGTTGGTATCGATGCTTTCAGGGGGTTCAATCTTGTTTCGGATACCATCAAGGCCTGCTGCAAGCATTGCCGCGAATGTCAGGTAGGGATTGCACATGGGATCAGGGCTGCGGAATTCAGCTCGGGTACTGTTTCCTCTCGCTGCAGGAACTCTGACAAGAGCGGAACGATTTGCGGCACTCCATGATATGTAACAAGGGGCTTCATATCCGGGAACCAGCCGTTTATAGGAATTTATTGTCGGGTTGGCAATCCTGGTCACCGCCTTTGCATGCTTGAGCAGCCCCCCGATATAATAATAGGCTGTCTTAGAAAGCTCCCTAGAACCGTCCGCGTCATAGAATGCATTCTTACCGTCTTTACTGAGTGAACCGTGGGTGTGCATCCCGCTTCCATTGATGCCCGAGATCGGTTTTGCCATGAAGGTTGCATGAAGGTTTTTCTGGAGGGCCAGAGTCTTTGTGGCAAATTTGAAGGTGATGACCCGGTCAGCCGTATCAAGAGCATTGCTGTACTTGAAATCTATCTCATGCTGGCTTTCTGCAACCTCATGATGGGATGCCTCAATCTCAAAGCCCATCTGGGTCAGGGCAAATACAATATCCCGCCTCACATCTTCAGCCAGATCCGTAGGGGCGAGGTCAAAATATCCCCCATAATCCTGGAACTGGGTCGATGGTCTCCCGTCAACCATCTTGAAGAGGAAAAATTCGAGTTCAGGACCGGTATTGAATGTAAATCCCATCTTTTTTGCTTCTGCAAGACTTCTTTTCAGAACATACCGCGGATCACCTTCAAAAGGTTTATTCCCATACGTATAGACATCACAGATAAATCGGGCCACCCTTGCATCAGCCGGGCGCCAGGGAAGGATAGCATAGGTCGAAGGATCCGGTTTGAGCAGCATATCTGACTCTTCGATCCGGGTAAATCCCTCGATAGATGATCCATCAAACCAAATCCCTTCCGTCAACGCTTTTTCTGCCTGCTGAACAGGAATGGCCACATTTTTCGGCTGCCCCCCTATATCGGTGAACTGGAGACGCAGGAATTTCACAAGATCTGCGTCGATACGTTCCAGCATCCCGGAGACGACATCTCTGGTCATATGGAAAATAGCTTCTACCCAATTATATTTATACTTAATTATGCATATGTTAAAAGAACATTTTCTGACACTTGAGTCAGTGCCTGTGGTAGTATGTGTGGAATCATCGGTGTGATTGATCGTTCCCGTCAGCGGATGGACGGGACAGGGATACGGTCTGCTCTCTCAAGAATGGACGAACGCGGGAGTGGTGAAGGGGCAGGGTACGCAGCATACGGCGCATTCCCGGACTATAAGGAGTATTATGCCCTCCATGTTTTTTTTGACAATCCGCACGAGACAAAACCCCTCGTTGAGGATGAACTCTCTAAATGGGGGACCGTTGAATACCAGGAAGCAATTCCCACCTTCGAACAGGCAAATATCCGGAAGCTGCATATCCCATGGAGATTTTTCTTTAAACCGGACATCCATCTTATGCCCCGGAGTATCACCCCTGCAGATGATATTGTCACCCATCTCGTGATGAAAATAAATTCAAGTATCCCTGGGGCGCTGGTCTACTCTTCAGGAAAAGATCTTGCTGTCTTTAAAGCATCCGGATGGCCTGAGGAGGTTGCCGACTTTTACCGGATCCAGGATTACAAAGGATACCTCTGGCTTGGGCACAATCGCTATCCTACCAATACCCCTGGATGGTGGGGAGGGGCACATCCCTTCAATCTTCTTCACTGGAGTGTTGTCCATAACGGCGAGATAACATCTTATGGAACTAACCGGAGATATATCGAAAGTTACGGGTATCGCTGTTCCATGTTTACCGATACTGAAGTCGTCGCATATCTCTTCGATCTCCTGATCCGGCGGCATGGCCTCACAATCGAGACTGCCGTGAAAGCCCTTGCCCCGCCATTCTGGGATGAGATCGACCGGATGCCCAATCGTGAACAGGAGATCATGCGTGCAATCCGGCTCACCTATGGTCCGGCTCTCATGAACGGCCCTTTTGCTATTGTTGTAGCCAACCATGACAGTATGGTAGGATTTACCGACCGGATCAAACTCCGGCCCCTTGTGTCCGGGGAATCAGGTGCACGGCTCTACATATCCAGCGAAGAAGCGGCGATACGGACCTTGGATCCCGGGGTGGGTGACATCACCATGCCGCGGGCCGGAGAACCGATCATTGGGAGGGCACAGTAATGAGCATCGGGAGCGTCCCGCTCCGATACCGCATCAGCGTGGACCGTGACCAGTGCATGCTTTGCGGACGTTGTGTTGATAGTTGTCCATACGGGGTGTTCCGGAAGGAAGGTGAACAGATCCATGTGAATTCAAGGGTGTGCGTTGCCTGCCACCGGTGTATCTCGATGTGCCCCAGGGATGCAATCAGCCTTGTTGAACGTCCGGTGGATTACCGGAGCCATCCCATCTGGACCCCGCAGGTAAGGGAGGCAATTTACAATCAGGCTCGGACCGGGAAGATCATACTCTCCGGAATGGGAAATGCACAGGATTACCCTGTCATCTTCGATCGGCTGGTCCTTGATGCCTGCCAGGTAACTAACCCCAGTATTGATCCGCTTCGCGAGCCGATGGAACTGAGGACCTATCTCGGGAAGAAGCCATCACACCTGAATTTCAAAACTGTAGAGGGAGACACGGTACTCCAGACGATACTCTCTCCGAACCTGATGCTCGAGACGCCCATCATGATCGGTCACATGAGCTATGGTGCTATCAGTCTCAATGCCCAGCAGTCACTGGCCCGTGCTGTGACTGAGTGTGGAACCTTCATGGGTACTGGTGAAGGGGGTCTGCACGAATCACTCTACCCATTCCAGGATCACATGATCGTACAGGTTGCTTCCGGCCGCTTTGGTGTGGACATCAATTACCTTGAGAGGGGTGCGGCAATCGAGATCAAAATAGGCCAGGGGGCAAAACCGGGCATCGGAGGACATCTTCCAGGCGAGAAGGTCTGTGCAGACGTCTCATGCACGAGGATGATCCCGGAGGGAAGTGATGCGATTAGCCCGGCACCTCACCATGATATTTACAGTATTGAAGATCTGAAGCAGCTCGTCCGGAGCCTGAAGGAAGCGACCGAATGGAAAAAACCGGTTTTTGTAAAGATTGCCGCCGTTCATAATTCTGCTGCTATCGCAGCAGGGATAGCCCGGTCCTCAGCTGATGCCGTTGTGATTGATGGTTTCAGGGGGGGAACTGGTGCCGCACCCCGTGTTTTCCGGGACCACGTTGGCATCCCCATCGAGGCAGCGGTTGCAAGTGTTGATGCCAAGCTCCGCTCGCAGGGCATCCGTAACGAAGTCTCCATCATTGCAAGCGGCGGAATCCGTGAAAGTGCGGACGTAGCCAAGGTGATCGCCCTTGGTGCCGATGCCGTATACATAGGGACTGCAGCTCTTGTCGCGATGGGATGCAGGGTATGCGGGACCTGTTACAAAGGACTCTGCCCATGGGGAATAGCAACCCAACGGCCGGATCTCGTTGCACGGCTCGATCCCGATTATGCCTCGGTAAATGTGGCAAACCTTATTCATGCCTGGACTCTTGAACTGTCAGAACTGATGGGGGCAGCAGGTATCAACAGTATCGAATCATTGCGGGGTAACCGTGATCGACTGCGAGGATACCTGCTTGATGAAAACATCATGAAAGTCCTCGATATCAAGACCGTGGGGGCATGACCGAATTGCAGGATGCCATCAGGATCGATACATCAGGTATGCATTACACCCCGCTCAACAGAGCTATCCGTGCTGCTGTTACCTCCGGTGTCCGCAGGATCCATCTGGATAATATCATGGGGCAGCGGTTTATAGCAGACGGGCTCCGCGGCAATGTTGAGATTGTTATCAACGGTGTGCCTGGGGGGGATCTCGGGATGTTCATGAGCGGCCCGACCTGCATTGTATACGGGAACTGCGAACATGCACCTGGAAACACGATGGATGCGGGGACAATTGTGATCCATGGGAATGCTGGGGATGCGGTGGCCCATTCAATGCGGGGCGGGATGATTTTTGTGCGTGATGACATCGGGTACCGGGGCGGGATCCACATGAAACAATATCAGGAGAAACGTCCCCTCCTTATCGTTGGTGGGTCGGCAAGGGCATTTCTCGGGGAATACATGGCCGGCGGACTCATCCTGGTTCTTGGCAGGAAAGGGAGATCCCCCCTCCTTGAAAGGGGAATTGGTTCGGGCATCCATGGCGGGAAGATCATCATCCGGGGGGATGTCCCGGATTGGAATCTCGGCGTTGGTGCCAGGGTCGATAAGATGACGGAAGAAGAGAGGGGCGAGATTAACCCGCTGATAGAAAAATTCGCCTGTTATTTCGGCCTGGATCCCCAACCTTTCCTGACCGACCCTTATTCCATCATCACCCCTTCCAGTGCCCGTCCCTTTGCTAATAAATACACCTGGGAGGTATGATGCGGATGAGAACAAGGAAGAGCTATCGTGATCTCAAATCTGAAGTCTGGGATCGCAATATCTGTGCAGGGTGCGGAGCTTGTGTAGCGGTCTGCCCTGCAGATGCTATCTGCTTTGGAGAGGAGGGAATAACCTCCTGTCCCTCAAACATCGGGTACTGCAAAGAGGCACATGACGAGGTCCCCTGTGGTGCCTGTTATGCAGCCTGCCCCAGGAAAGAGGAGCCTGGTGAAAAAGGTCTTGGTTCCTATCAGTCGATCATGACCGCAAAGGCGGCGTTTGATGTCCCGAAAAAACAGAGCGGGGGTGCGGTAACAGCCTTGCTCGTAAATGCCCTTGATGAGGGGCTGATCGATGCAGTTGTTACCGTGAGTGAAGACCGGTGGACCCTGAAGCCCTCATCGGTCGTCATCACCTCAAGCGAAGAGATCATTCACCAGGCAGGAAGCAGATACAACTGGTGGGTTCCCCTTGTCGCAGCCTTAAAGACAGCAGTGATCGAGAGGAAGTTCAGAAAGATTGCGGTGATTGGAGTCCCCTGCGTAGTCCAGGCACTTCATGCGATCAGGACCAGTGATAATGACCTTCTCAGGCCATATGGCAGATCTATCCGACTCGTCATCGGGTTATTCTGTACCGAGTCGTTCGATTACACAGAGCTTGTCGAGAGAAAATTAAAAAGAGAGTATCAGGTTGATACCTGGAAGGTGGAACGGCTTGACGTACGGAAGGGAAACCTTGAGGTCACTATGAAGGACCAGCCCTCTCTCCTCCTTCCCATGAGCGAACTGGAAACCACGGTCAGACAGGGATGCCACTCATGCCTGGATCTCACGGGAGTCTGTTCTGATATCTCTGCCGGTGCGGTGGGATCTGGGCCTGGATACACCACCCTCATTATAAGAAACGACGTAGGAAGGATGTTTCAGGAAAGCGCGGTGAAAAATAAAAAACTGGTAATCGGGCCCCAAGCTGACATTGCCGCGATAGATAGGCTCGCTTCTTTCAAGGTCCGGAAAAACAGGCAAAAAAAAGAGCCTCAAAAAACAGTTTAATTTAGAAATAAATGAAAATTATTTGAGATTACACCGGAGAGTTCAATGATTTATCCAATTGGTTATATTAATAATATCCCATATTATACAAAATGCAAATTTGCATAAATTATCCCTCCATACCCCCAATCATCCCCATTTTCTCAACATTTTACCAAAAAATGTGAATAACTTTTATATAGTATTATTTCATACGGTGTTTTATCCCCTTTCGGACAAGGGAGCACTGCATACCCTGTGATCGAAAAAAGGGAACAGCAGAGAGAAAATGTCCGAGTTCTCGCCAGAACTGGTGGGATACCAGAAAAACTGCAGATTATTCGTGACAGCACGGTGAACCGGTCTCTACAACTGCCAGCAGTGATGGTGCTGCCGGCAGGAGCGTGGTGGCTATAGGGCCGGTAGGCTGGGATGTCATCAGAAAGGAGGATAGATATGACAAGGTGGCCATGTATTGGTAAATCACGCGTAGCAACAGCCGTACTGGTTGTGCTCTGCTGCATGCTTCTTTTCCAGGCCTGTTCAGCAGCAGATTGTGGTACAGATCCTGACATCAAGGATGTCAAACTGTACGTCGATTGCGATTATGAATTCTACATCTCATTCCATTCAGACGCAGGGCTCCAGGCAGATACCAACGGGTTCTGGGTCTTTTTTGACAAAGCGATCGAGATAGACCCGACCCTCGCAGAAGAATGTGTGCAGATCAAATGGGAAGGACATTCAAACAAACCCGCAGCTGATGTTGCGGTATACGGTACAGATGAACTGCCCGTGTTTGCACCAGCAAATGCGTCACAAGCAGTAAAGATCTGGATATCAGAGAGCATCCCGATGAACAAGGATGTCACGATCTGGTTCAAATGCGGTCTTTCTGCTCCCTGTGACGAACCGGATTGTCCTTTTGGGGACTGCATTACCTGCGATGAGCTGATGTGCTATGACTTCACCGTCTGGGTTGCAAACGACCTCCAGCGGTGCCCGCAGATAAGCACGAGGTATGTGAAGATCATTGCATCCTCCGGCCCAGGTGGACATGTAACCTATCCCCCGACGGGAGAGAGTGCTGCCCCTGATTTTGAGAAGATGTTCAAAGTCGGGTCAACCCCAACATACCTGATCACTGGAGAGAGTCACATCATTGACAAGATTGTAATCGAGCCGCTCTGTGAAGGCGTACCGGATCCGGAAGACATTATCTATAAGGATTGTGAAGATTGCACCATTATCGACAAGCACGGTAGTGTCCAGGCAACCTACACCTTTGATGAGCTCCACTGCTCCTACAAGATCACCGCGACGTTCATAAAGAAGCCGGTATATGGGTACCTCAAATACCAGCTCCCGCTGAGTGAATGCGGGGATATCGTCAAGGTCAAGGTATGGGGAACCGATAAGCTCCAGCCTATGCTCGACTTTGCCGATGACCTCTATATTGGAGGCAATTCCGCAGTCTTCAACTTGGAAGCTTGGGATGATCCTTCTACCGTTCTCTGGGAGTATGGAGGAAGCGGCGATGTTGATACAGCATCCGGAGTTATTCCTGAAGTTGTGGTGAAATCAGTACCGGTTAAAAACCCCGAGACCTTCATGGTCACGTATGAGGATACCAATCCCCAGACTCCAACCCAGCATGCAACAGTAACGATCCTGCCAAATGGCCAGTGGGTGTGGGCACCATCCATGCCTGATGATGTCAAGGACATCATCAACGTTGAGGCACAGGAACCTGCATGGGACCTCGTTACCCAGAATTACCTTGACTGCAACCCAGAATACGAAGGGCTTATCGGCATGGTTATCGAAGCTGATGACAGCAAGGTATACACCGAGACAATCGAGATCGATACCCCCGGCGTCCTCCTGAAGAACAAGGAAGGAACAGCGCCGGTTATCGATGCGAAGGGACTGACCCCGAAGAAAGCTGATTGTGACGATTCTGACAAGTCCGGTGCCGTATACCTCTCATCAGGCAGCACAGGAATTGAAGGATTCACTATCAAGAACTCCAAGACAAACGGGGTATTGGTGTGGCTCTGTAGCGAGAAATGCGAAAAAGCCACAATTCTCGACAGTATAAAAGGGCCCGGCTGTAATGAGAAAACGGGTTGCAAGGAAGTAGATTGTGATAATATTGAGGTCCCATGCTGCCAGGGCAGGATCAATATCGTCAAGAACGATATAGTCAACAACTGCGAGAATGGTATCTACGTCAACGACGCAGTCGTTCTCATCTCCGAGAACAAGATCCATGGCAACATCGATGACGGTATCGATGCCGGCTGCCTCTTCTGCGGCGTTGAAACCATCGATCCCGCAGCGATCACCCACAGCCCGGCATGCAGCGAGATCATATTAAATGAGATTTACCATAACGGACACTTCCCAGAAACCGGGGTAGCTCCCAAGGGTGAATGGGTAGTTGAAAAGGCCGGGACAAAGTACTTCACCAGCGATCCAACTGCCTGCGGTAAGTACCCAGGGTGGACTGATGCCGGTATCCAGATCCGGTGTGTTGGAGACGTCTGCGGAGAACCATGCTCTGAATGCCAGCCCAACAGTGACGAACCAATCAACCAGGAGGATCTGCAACCCTGTGGACCGGGACCATGTGCATTAGGTGCATGTTGCTCAGGCACATGCCCGGCAATACTTGAGCCGGAATGGAGAGAGAATGGCTGTGGCGGGTGCAACATGACCCTCTATATCGTTCACAACAACGTGACCGATAACTTCCATGCCGGAGTCTACCTTATGGAAGGCGCCACCCAGGGAGGCCAGATCATCATTCAGGCCAACCAGATCCATGAAAATGGGGTCTTTGGTCTTCTGACTGAAGCAGCAATACCCAGCAGAATCGACTTCAAGTGGAACGACATCTGGTGCAACAAGTACTGGGGTGTCAAGAACCTTGCCTGCTGTGACCTGGTTGCCAAGGAGAACTACTGGGGCAGCCCCGGCGGCCCGAGTGCCGGACCCGCACCGATCGTTGACTGCATCGACTGTCGCTGCCACGAACTGGATCAGCGGAGCAATGCACTCGGCAATGGTGACGAAGTGAGCCACCGTGTCCACTACGACCCATGGCTCTACCGCTCGGCAATGTGTATGCTTGACGGGTCCTGCACAAACATCCGGATATATGGTTCACAGCTCCCGCTCCAGTGTGGCTGGAACACCCTGTCGGTACCGGTAACCCTGGCTGATGAAGCAAACACCATACCTAAGATTGCAACCCTCGGAAAGTTCATCACCCGAGAAAATATCGTAGTGGTCTACAAGTGGGATGCAGAAGATGACGTATGGGTGAACGTTGGAGCCAGCGGCGAAGAAATCATCCCGGGACAGGGATACTACATCAAGATGAAATCCGAGTCAATGTTCCCGGTGCTCTACAATGCCGGACCCTCACCAGGACTCTCGGCAATCTCCCTTGAATCGGGCTGGAACCTGATCGGTGCCCCGTGGGGTATCGACCGTGAGGACGGCTGCTGTGATCTCGGCGACCAGGGCCGGTGGGGAGTCGCTGTGGCTGACCTTGAGGACGACGAAGCCTTCAAGCAGGTGACGGATGCCCTTGAATCGATCAAGGAAG